>JAEWBD010000098.1 GCA_023391315.1 Bacteroidota bacterium
AACCATTTCTGTTTATTGCCGAAGATGATAACGACCGGGTCGTATTGCCTTTAATAAAGCGATCCATTGGTGACTCCGGCTATTTCGACTGCACTTCAGTTTGGGGTTATCCCGGACCGGTTACAAGCAGGCTGCCTGAAGATTTATCGCCCGGGCTCATTCGTTTTTTTCAGCAGCAACTGCAGCAATATTTGTATGAACAAAAGGTTGTCAGTGCTTTTTCGCGCCTGCATACCATTATTCCCCAGGAAATGCTTTTTATAGATTTTGGAAACATTATACATTTAAATAAAACAGTGGCAATAGACCTCAGCCTTCCTCCTGATATGCAGCGTCAGCAATATCGCAAAACAAATAAATCAGAGATCAATCAATTAAGGAGAAAAGGCTATTTCGTAAAAAAAGCAAATACAACTGAAGAAATAAATGCGTTTGTAGATATATATACTGAAACAATGGAACGTGTAAATGCAGATGATTATTATTTTAATTGTTTTGATAACGAATATTTTCACAACCTGCTAAGCGCTGATGATTGTAAGCCTAACCTGCTGCTTGCATATAAGCAAAATGAAATAGCTGCGGGGGGAGTGTTTATGGCAACAAAAAATTTTATGCAATACCATGTTGCGGGCACAAAAAAAGCGTTTTATAAAGAAACGCCTATGAAGCTAATTGTTGATGAAGCAAGGCTGCTTGCAAACCGGTTACAATTAAATTATTTGCATCTTGGTGGTGGTGTTGGCGGCAGCGACAGTGATTCCTTATTCTGGTTTAAGTCGGGTTTTTCCGATCTTAATTTCACATTCAAAATATGGCGGCTTATAGTGAATGAAAAGATCTATAAAGACCTTGTAAATACACGCTCAAAAGAAAAAGTATTGAATGAAAATTACTTCCCGTTGTATAGGGGTTAAGAGCAATCAGCAACATTATAGTGATGGATAGCGCTACAGAAAAATATTTTGATATATGCTTTATAGGGGCGGGTTTATCCTGCAGTTATACGTTGTTTCACTATATACAAATGCTTGAAAAATCTCCACAAAAAAATAAGGTCAGCATTTGCATAATAGATAAAGCAAATGAATTCTGGACGGGAATTCCGTATGGCAAACGGTCTGGTGTACATTCTTTAATCATCACATCCATAAACGAATTTTTACCCGAACAGGAACGCGAAATTTTTATACACTGGCTTAATGAAAACTTTGAATCGATTTCAAAAGATTACATTCAAACCAATAATCATGCTGCGTTAACATGGTTAAAAAATAATGAGCAACTTATATCAACCAAACAATGGAATAAACTCTATATACCCCGGCAAATTTTCGGCAGGTTTTTAACAGAAAGAATGACGGCACTTATGGCGTCGGCTAAACAAAAAGGAATCCTGGGGTATGAATTGATGGTTGGCGAAGCAACGGATGTACAGCACCGCCCGAATAACTCCTTTGCTGTTTTTATTAAAGAGCCCTCCGGAGTTAATACAAGCATTGTAAGTAAAAAAGTTATTTTATCTATCGGCAGCCCGCCCAAAAAAGGATTACTGATAAATGAGCAACCGGGCGATTCTTTTATGTATATACAGGATGTATATGATCCGTATATGCATTACAACATCAATAAAGTTTTTACTTTTCTTTCTTCTCCTGCAGCCGCTTCAAAAAATATTTTAATACTCGGTTCAAATGCCAGCTCGCTTGAAGTGATTTATAACCTGCAACATACTCATCTGCTAAAAAACCTTATCAATAAATTATTTATACTTTCTCCCAATGGCATGTTTCCCCATCGTATAAATGAAGATGAGATTAATATTAATTATGACCCGGTTCATTTAAACGCATTGCGTGAATCCAAAGAAAACACCTGCGTTCAAATTTTAGAGGCAGTTAAAAAAGATGTGCAAAAAGCTGAGGCAGAAAAAATAGAAATAGCCGGCATCTATCATGCTATGTCGCACGCTATTATAGGCTTGCTAAATGAGTTGAATGATTATGAGCAAAAGCAATTTGTTTATACTTATGGTGTGGAAATAGGTAAGCTTCAACGCCGTGCCGGTAGCGAATATCTTGATGTTGCCAATGATCTGTTATCGGCAAACAAATTATCGTTTATACAAGGAAGATTTGTAAAGCAGTTAAATGATAATAGCCGTTTTCAATTTGAATATGTTGATATAGCCGACAATACAAAAAAGATATTCCCCGAAGCAGTTGACGTTATTATTAATTGTATTGGGTCTGAAGAATTAAATACTTCGCTTTCTCCGTTAATTCAAAATCTTATCAATAAAAAAATTTGTTCAGTAAATGGTTCAAATAAAGGTTTTGAAGTGGATGAAAATTTTCAAAGCAGCAAAAACTTTTTTGTAATGGGCCCGCTTTTGTCCGGAACCATAAACAGCAAATTAAGAATATGGCATGCCGAAAGTTGCCCGCGCATTTATTTTTTAGGCCAGCAATTAGCTGAATATCTAGCAGGCCGCTGATAAAGTTTAATACGAATTTTATGAATTCCAAAATCTGGCTTTCTTCACCGCATATGTGTGGTAAAGAAAAGGAGTTTGTAGAGGATGCTTTCACCACCAACTGGATAGCACCTTTAGGGCCTAATGTAGATGGCTTTGAAAACGATCTGGAAACTTATCTTGAAAATGATATGCACGTTGCAGCCCTAAGCTCAGGCACAGCGGCCATTCACCTTGCGTTGATTTTATTGGGTATACAGAACGGAGATGAAGTTATTTGCCAAAGCATGACCTTTTCCGGTTCTGCCAACCCTATCGTTTACCAGGGTGCAATGCCTGTATTTGTTGACAGTGAAAAAGAAACCTGGAATATGAGTCCTGCCTTTTTGGAAGAAGCCATTAAAGACAGGATTAAAAAAGGTAAAAAACCTAAGGCAATAATCCCGGTTCATTTATATGGAATGCCTTGTAAAATGCATGAAATTTTAAGTATTGCTAATGAATATGAAATACCCGTTATTGAAGATGCTGCAGAAGCACTAGGCTCAATGTATTTTGGTAAGAAAACAGGAACCTTTGGAACAATTTCAATTTTATCATTTAATGGCAATAAAATTATAACTACTTCTGGCGGTGGCGCCATCGTATCAAACAATAAAACTTATATAGAAAGAGCAAAATTTCTATCAACACAGGCAAGAGATCCTGCCCCGCATTACGAACATTCACACATTGGTTATAACTACCGTATGAGTAATGTGTGTGCAGGTATTGGCAGAGGGCAAATGACAGTGTTAGAAGAAAGGGTAAATAAGAAAAGAGCCATCTATACAAACTATCAAACGGCACTAAATAATATTTCCGGAATCTCATTTCAAATGGAACCTGAAAATTTTTACAGCAACCGCTGGCTTACAACCATACTTATCGATCCTGCAAAAACGCCCAATAATATAACCAACGAATATCTAAGGGTTGCACTTGACAAAAACAATATAGAATCAAGGCCATTATGGAAACCTATGCACCTGCAACCCGTATTTAAAGATGCAGCCTTTTATGGTGACAGAACAAGCGACAAACTTTTTCAGCAGGGACTTTGTTTGCCTTCAGGCAGTAACCTTACTGAAGAGGCTATTGAAAGTGTGAAAAGTAAAATTTCGCTCGCATTTACCCTACAATAATTTTTTAACCTATAGCTAGCCAGTAAAATCCCTTTATTATATTTTTCTCACTCCGGGAAAGGTATGTGAAGACGTTTTATGAGACTGCTGAAAAACAAAATCCGGACGAATGAAGCCTTCAGCCATTTTAAAAATTGGCTATATGCCCAGGTGGTTTATAGCCAGCATGGATGTAGTACTTTCCTTCTTTTCCATCCTGCTTTCTTACCTGCTCCGTTTTAATTTTGAAACTCAAAAAATAGACAAGAATAAATTCATAGTAGCTATTCTTGCTACTTTAATTGTCTATCTTATCTGCTTCTTTCTTTTCAAGTCGTTTAAAGAAATTATCAGGCACACTACTTTTAAAGGTGTGTTTAAAATTTTCCTGTCGGTATTTACAGCCAGCGCTGCTTTATTATGTATAAACCTGATATTTTTTAAAGGGGACTATCTTGTTCCTATTTCCATTATCTGCATTAATTTTTTTATTTCATTTTGTTTATTGGGCGGCAGCCGCATGGCCATAAAGAGCATTTTTGAAGTAGCCGTAACAACAAAAAAACAACCTGTTATATTGTTTGGTGCAGGTGAAATGGGCAAAGCAGCATTAAATACAATTATGCTAGACAATTTTAGTAACTGGAGGGTCGTTGGTATTGTTGATGACGATGTTTCCAAACTATACAAAAAAATCAGCGGGGTTTCAATTTATAATACTACAACCATTAACCGGGTTATAAAAAGAAATACTGTCAGGCGTGCTATCATTGCTGTAAACAATATTTCGCTGGAACGGCGGAACGAGGTTGCAGAATTGTTTATAGAAAAAGGATTAACGGTTTCGGTGCTGCCGCATAACCAGCAGTGGCTCGAAGACCCGTTTAAGTTGCGCCGGTTAAGGGATATAAAGATTGAAGATTTATTACAGCGGGAACCCATTCAAATCAATAATACAGCCATTAGCAACGCACTTAAAAATAAATGTATTTTAGTTACAGGAGCAGCAGGCTCTATTGGCAGCGAAATTGTAAAACAGGTTGCCGTTTTTGAGCCATCAATGCTTTTGTTGTGCGATATGGCAGAATCGCCGCTGCATGATGTTGGGTTATACTTGCATGAAAACGCTTCCATAAATTATAAACTGATCTTAGGCAGCATTACACAGGCAGATTATATGGAACAAATATTTTCCCTTTACAAGCCTGATATTGTATTTCATGCCGCAGCTTATAAGCATGTGCCACTTATGGAAGATCACCCAAGAGAGGCTATTTTAAACAATATATGTGGCACTAAAATAATTGCGGATCTTTCTTTAAAATACAAAGTCAGCCGATTTGTAATGGTATCTACAGATAAAGCTGTAAATCCCACCAATGTAATGGGCGCATCCAAACGCATTGCTGAAATGTATATTCAATCTTTATGCACGGCCGGCGGCACATTATTTATTACAACACGTTTTGGCAATGTGCTCGATTCAAATGGAAGTGTTATTCCAAGGTTTAGGTCTCAGCTTGCCAGAGGCGGGCCTATTACAATAACACACCCTGAAATTACCCGTTTTTTTATGACCATACCGGAAGCTTGCCAGTTAGTGCTGGAAGCTGGCGTTATGGGAAAAGGCACTGAAATTTTTGTATTTGATATGGGGCAGTCTGTTCGTATAAAAGATCTCGCCTATAAAATGATAATTCTAGCCGGGTTAAAACCGGGCGAGGATATAAAAATCCAATACACCGGGCTGCGGCCGGGAGAGAAGTTATATGAAGAGGTTTTAAACGACGCAGAAATTACGTCTGAAACCTATCATCCCAAAATCCGCATAGCCAGGGCCCGGCAGGTAAGTATCGATTTCCTTCAGCCGTATTTATCCAAACTCATTAGCAGCGTAAAGTATGATTCCGATTGGGAATGCGTCAGAAATATGAAAGCGCTGGTTCCGGAATTTGTAAGTAATAATTCCAAATTTGAAATGCTTGACAAACTACCGGACAAGGAACAAGCATAAACTGATATTTTAAATAAAATAACATTTTAATAAAGGTTACTTTCATTTACCATGCAGCATAAAATATGGGCAATCGTTCTATATTTACGTTATGCACACAAAAAGAAATACCTTTTTTTTCCGCCTGCTTGCATGTGTATTATGCACAGGTTTTGTGTTGCATGGTTTTAGCCAAACCCAACAACCGCCGCGAATTATAAACCGAAATAATCTTGGCGTAAACGATACAATAATTGTCCAGGCATGTATTGAACCGAACGGGGATACTATTCCCTGTTCCTGGCTTGAAGATGAATATGTGTTGGCGAAAATGACACGCGCCCAGCGAAAGCGTTATGTGGAATGGACGAGACTGCGCAATGCCGTTTATGTAACTTATCCTTATGCTATAAAAGCATCTAAAGTAATGAATGAAATAAACGCGCAATTGGTAAATGTGAATGATAAAAAGAAGCGCAAGGCAATAATTATGTCGCGTGAAAAAGAGCTGAAAAAAGAATTTGCCGATAAGCTTACGCAGCTTTCTGTTTACCAGGGCAAGGTTTTAATGAAATTAATCTATCGCCAAACCGGCAATAACTGTTATGAAATAATTGAAAGCTACAAGGGTAAGTTCAATGCGGGCTTCTGGCAAACGGTGGCTTTGATTTTTGGTTCAAACCTTCGCCAGAATTATGATCCTTCAGGCTCAGATCACGATATGGAAACGATTGTGCAGGATGTAGAGAGGATGTATGGTATTCGTCGTGGTTAAAGCATTAGCAGTTGAGCAAGTAACGCTTCCCGTGAACTGATTATTTCAAAAAAATTACCGTAACTCTTATTAAAGTCCTTCTATAATTTTACCTAATTCTTTCATGGCTTCGCCGCTTTCTCCATATTCAACTATGCGCCCCACTTCCTTACCATTTTTCATAACAATAAATGTGGGCACTTCCGTAACATTAAATGTTTTTTCAAGATTATCAAACGTGGTTTTGTTATAGTCAACACCTATAAGCGAAATATTATTGTCCGGGTAACCCGCAGCATCTGTAAGACGATAAAATTCAGGTAAAAGGTTGTGGGTATCGGGGCACCAGGTACCGGCAAAAATCAGCATCTTAAAATCACCGGCATGTTGTTTAAAAGCTGCCACCGCTTTAGCATCGGGCCTGCCAAGTTTATAATTTTTTTGGAACCATGCAAAGGATGTATCACTTTCAATATCGCTGCGGGAAAGCAGGCCTTTTAAAATTTTTCCGTAACTGGAGTCGTAAGTAATTTCATAAGGATGATATGCCTGCTGTGCTTTAGCTGAAACGATTGTAATAAGGCTGAATAAGAACAGGAAAAATTTTTTCATGCGCCTAAATTAGTGCGCAACTCCAAAAGAAAAGAGCGGAATTTTGTTAAGCTTTCCACCAATTGAACCTGCATAGCAGCTTTTTTCTGGTTATCTTTTAAATATTGCCTTGCCCCTTCAACCGAATATTTCTGCTGCCGTAATAAATAATAAATAAGACGCAGGTTTTTCACATCTTCCGGCCTGAAAAGGCGGTCGCCTTTTTTGTTCTTCCGTGGCTTCAGAATATCAAATTCATTCTCCCAAAACCTCAGTAAAGAAGGTTTCATATTAAACCATTGCGCCACTTCGCTTATGGAATAATATTGTTTTTGAAATAAGATTTCATCTTCAGGAATATCAAGCAGTGCAACATCAAGATTAATTTCCTTTAAAGATTTACGGCCACGCTTTGAGGGCTGCTCTGCATTTTTTGAAAGCGGCTTGATAAGCTGAACAGGTTTTGTTTGCTCCTTGGGCTTATTATCTTCCTTTGGTTCAGGTTCTTCATTCACCTGTATAATAACAGGAGGTTTTACCGGTGTTACATTAGCTTTTTTTTCAGCAGAAGCTGCAATTTCAACCGCTTTTTTTTCCGGTTGTTTCTTAGGACGGATAACAGCAATTTTATCATTGTTGTTATTAAATAGATCTAATTGTTGCATATTGTAAAACTACAAATAATTAAATGGCAATGCCGCTGTAAAAGATAAAGGAATAATCGTGCGTTTTCCTGAATAAATCAGCATCTTTATAACGCATAAATTTAAAATAAATTTTCTTGCCAGTGATTAAAACTATTTGTGTTTGCGGCGCCGGAACCATGGGCAGCGGAATTGCACAGGTTATTGCATCAAACAACATTCAAGTAATTCAATTTGATGTGAATGAAAACATGCTTGAAAAAAGCAAAACATCTATTACAAATAATTTGCAAAAGCTTGTTGACAAAGGCAGGCTGGAGCAAGCGCAAAAGAAAGATATATTGCAACGTATTGCATTTACATCTTCTATAAAAAACTGTATTGCTGAATTGGTTATAGAAGCCGTTGTAGAAGATAAGTTGATCAAACAACATTTATTTGATGAGCTTGCTGCTATAAATACGGCTGATACCATTTTTGCAACCAATACATCATCTATTTCCATTACGGCATTAAGCAAAGAAAAAAAATATGCTTCCCGTTTTGCGGGCCTGCATTTTTTTAACCCGGCACCTTTAATGAAGCTGGTGGAAATTATCCGTACAGAGCATACAAATGATGAAGTTATTGATACCTTAAAAAAGTTTACTGAGCAATTAGATAAAACGGCAGTTGTGTGTAATGATGCGCCCGGGTTTATTGTAAATCGTGTGGCAAGGCATTATTATCTTGAAGCCATGCAAATTGCCGAAAAAGGTATTGCAGATATAAGAACCATTGATACAATAATGGAAGCCACTGGTTTTAAAATGGGCCCTTTTAAATTGATGGATTTAATTGGGCTTGATGTAAATTATGCAGTAAGTAATATTGTATGGAATGAGCTCGGTAAACCTGAGCGCTTAAAACCTTCGCGTTTGCAAAAAGATAAAGTGGATGCCAACGAACTCGGTAAAAAAAATGGCAAAGGTTTTTACGAATATTAAAGCGGACAAGCTCCTTCCGCTGTTAAAAGATGACTGATTTATTTTTCAGGAATTAAATTTGCTTTCATTCGAAATAAAAAATATGCAGGAACTTATTGATAAATTAATAAATGAAGCCGGCCTTACCGATAAACAGGCTTTACAGGCCATAACGATTGTGAAAGATTTTGCGAAAAGTAAATTCCCTATGTTTGGCGGCGCCATAGAAAAAGCCTTTGCCAAACACAGTAAAAAAGAAGACGAAGATTTTCTTGATTAATCTTCCATTTATTTCCATCTAATGTTTAAGTTTTAATGGAGCTATTGCCTGGCAAAAAAATTTACTTTCTCTCCGATTTTCATCTGGGCGCTCCTGATTTTGCAGCAAGCCTGGTAAGGGAAAAAAAGATCGTTGCTTTTTTGGAAACTGTGCGGCATGATGCTGTAGCTATAATTATTGGCGGCGATGTATTCGACTTTTGGTATGAATACAAAACGGTGGTTCCAAAACATTTTGTACGGCTGCTTGGCAAGTTGGCTGAAATTACAGACAGCGGCATTCCCGTGATGTTATTTGCCGGCAACCACGATATGTGGATGCAAGATTATTTTCAAACCGAATTAAACATACCGGTTTACTTTGAGCCCAGGACTTTTACGTGGAATAATAAAAAGTTTTTTATCGGCCATGGCGATGGTTTGGGGCCGGGAGATCATGGCTATAAATTCCTTAAAAAAATATTCAGAAATAAATTCTGCCAATGGTCGTTTGGCCAGTTGCATCCAACCTGGGGCATGCGGCTTGCCAATTATTTCAGCCGAAAAAGCAGGCAGAAAACAGGCTCGTCCGATGCTGTTTTTTTAGGGGAGGATAACGAATGGCTGGTTATTTTTTGCAGGGAAGTGCTGGCAAAAGAACATTTTGATTATTTCATTTTCGGCCATCGCCACCTGCCCTTAAAAATTAGGCTTAACGATAACGCTGAATACATTAATCTCGGCGACTGGATCACACATTTTACCTACGCTGTATTTGACGGCAGCACCGTTGAATTAAAGAAATGGGAAGAGTAGCAGCTTGTTATTTTATTTCAAGATATACCAGGCCAAAAAATTACCAGTAGTTTTGCATTGCTACAAACCCGTGCTATCGTTCCAATTTATTGGAAAGGAAAGTCCGGACAGCACAGGGCAGCCCACCATGTGTTAAGCATGGCTTTCCCGGTTTCGGGAAAAGAGAAAGTGCCACAGAAAATAACTGTTTCGCAATTAGCGGAATGAGGGTGAAAATGTGAGGTAAGAGCTCACGTTCTGTTGCAGTAATGTAACAGAAGGGTAAACCTTGGGCGCTGCAATGCCACGTAAAGAAGCCATAGAGCTGCCCGCTCTGCTTCGGGGTAGGCAGCACAGATAAATGATAGCTTAAAACAGAATCCGGCTTACGGGGTTTGTAGTTTTTTTAAAATTAATGACTGCCGGCAATACATAAATAAAAATGAAGCCGGTTTAATGCGGAGGCCTGCGTTTTAATACGCCCCCTGCTGTTTCCTTTATAGTGCTGGCAAATACAAAAGCCTTCGGGTCTTCAGCATATACGAGGTTTTTAAGCTTACGCATTTCGAGCCTGCTTATTACGGTAAAGATGATATCAACATCGGTATGCACTTCATATTTACCGGGAAGAAAGCCACGTTCGCCTTTATAAATGGTTATACCACGGCCCATTTCGTTTACCAGCTTTTCTTTTATGCGCTCACTGTTGCCCGAAATAATAGTTACGCCGGTATAAGCTTCAATGCCTTCCACTACATAGTCCACTGTTTTGGACGCAGTAAAATAAGTTAGCATTGAATAGAGTGAAGTTTCCATACCAAACTGGAATGCAGCTATACTGAATATAATGATGTTAAGGCCCAACACAATTTCACTGATGGTAAAGCTTGTGTGCCTTAATGTGTATAATGCAAGTACTTCAATACCATCCACGGCGCAACCGCCGCGCATGGTAAGGCCAATGCCTATACCAAGAAAGAAACCACCAAAAATAGATATGAGCAGTTTATCTGAAGTAATAACAGGATATGGCACAAGGAAAAGACAGAGTCCTAACAGGATAATACAAATGAGTGTTTTTATAGCAAAATTCCTGCTGGCAACAAAAGCGCTCATAATTATAAGCGGTGCATTTACGGCGATAATTACTACTGCAAGATTTATATGATATATCTCATGAATAAGCAGCGATATACCCGTCATGCCGCCGTCAAAGAAATGGTTGGGTACAAGAAATCCTTTTAAAGCAAAACCTGCAGTGGCCACACCAAATATCATCAGTAAAATATCGGCAAAACTAAAATCGCGGTGGTTTTTTGTTTTTGTATGATGCTGGCGGCTGAGTTTTTTTAAGTTGGCCTCCTTACGTGCAGTAAGTTTTTCTTTCGCGCTTTCCGTAAAAAAATTATGCGACCTTAAAAAATCAACCTGCTTTTTTAACCATTCTTCATTGGTAAGATTGGGATCGCGGTATTTTAATTCACGGTAAAGCCTGTTTGAAAAAACGTTGTAATCATCTGTACCGATATAATACACATCAGCGTCGCAAAGAATTCTTGAAAGATGGTTCTTTGGCTGCTGCGGTACTTTTGTTGACATTATTATTTCACAAACAGCTTCCACCTGCGCGGGGTTATAATTGTATTGCGGCAATAGCTCCCGTGAAAGATTGCAGGATGTTTCTTCATGGGTTTCATAAGTTGATAAAAAACCTGCATCGTGCATAAGGGCAGCCGTTTGCAGAAGCTGCAATTCTTCAGTGCCCAATCCTTCCAGTTCACCTAATTCAATAGCATTTCTTATTACAATTTCCGTATGTTCTGCATTGTGATAAGTTAGCCACTCAGGCAATTCCCGGTGCAGTTTTTCCAGTATATATGATTGTATTTTTTGTACTTCCATTAAGGAAATTTTGTGCTCCAATAAATTATAATAAGGAAGCTTTGTTAATTCAATACTTCAAACACTTCAAGTATTTCCTTTTTGTTTTTTACTTCAAGCTGGCCCACAGGCCTGCAATTAAATGATTCTTTTATTTTTTCATACGATTTTGCTTCAATTAAAATTTGCCCGGGCTGCGCTTTGCTTTGCAGGCGCTGTGCTGTATTTACCACATCGCCAATAACGGTATAATCCAGCCTGCGCAAACCGGCTGCGCCAATATTGCCCGATATCATTTCACCACTGTTAGCGCCTATGGAAACTTCCGGCAAAAAACCTGCTATGCCTTTCTCCGGCGGCATATTGTGAATGGCATTGCGCACGGCAAGGCAGGCTTCTATGGCACGGTCGAGGTGATATTCGCCATGAAATACCGCCATTACAGCATCACCTATAAACTTATCTACAAAACCATTCTGCGCTATTATTTCTTTTACAATAACATCAAAATAAGTATTAAGCAGGTGTACAACCACATCGGGTTTTTCTCTTTCTGTTATTGATGTGAAACCACATATATCAATGAATATAACAGTAGCTTCAATATTCTCATTTATGGTAAGGGATTGTTCAAATTCTTTTTTCTCCATAAACTTCAGCACCGATTCATCCACATACATTTTTAGAATATTGTTTTCTTTAATGGCCTGCAATGTTTGTTTTAACTGTGTAACATACTCAATTGTTTTTTTAAGCGTGAGTTCAAAATCTGCGAAGTTTACGGGCTTGGTTATAAAATCAAAAGCGCCGCGGTTCATGGCGGTGCGTATATTTTCCATGTCGCCGTAAGCAGAAACAATTACTGTTTTAATAATGGGGCTTACATCGTGCAACCTTTCAAGCAGCGTTAAGCCATCCATTTCCGGCATATTAATATCGCTGAAAACAAGTTCTATATTTGGATCCTGCTGCAGTTTTTCAAGCGCTTCGCGGCCGGTTAATGCAAATACAAATTCGTATTGATGTTCCCTTATTTGTTTACGAAATTTTTGTTTGATTAATATCTCAAGATCAGTTTCGTCGTCTGCCACTAATATTTTAGTCATGTACCTGCTTTTTTAATTTATCTTTTAAAAGAGTAAAGTCGAGGGGCTTGGTCAGGAAATCATCTGCGCCGAGGCTTAGCGACCTGTTGTAATTCTCTTCATCGCCGTAAGCGGTGATCATCATTACAACAGGCGGCGGCACGGCATACATCTGTTTTATTTTTTGCAATAGCTCCAGGCCGCTCATGCCAGGCATATTAATATCTGAAAGAATAAGTACCACTTCATGTTCATGATGGTTTAAATAAGCCAGCGCATCTTCCCCTGAATTGGAAAAAGCAAAAACAAACTCGCCATTCCTTATCTCTTTTCTAAAACGTTGTTCAAATAAAACTTTTACATCAGCCTCGTCATCCACAACCAAAATCTTCATATAAATATTTTTATTACCAAATATAATTTAAAGCAGTTTAGCCGAAGTTTTCTTTGTAGTATAAGACAGCTTTCTCATTTAAACCTGCTGTTACAAATTTGCTTAATTGTTTTAAATACAGCTTTATAATTTGAGATTATTTATTGCCAGTAATTCATTGCATATTCTTTCCACGCTTTTTTGCAAAGGTGTATAGCTGAAAGTAGGCATCGCTTTCAATAATTTGCTGTTGTCGAAATATACTTTAGCCAGCGCCGTACGTGCCGTTTCTTTTGTAATGAAAGGCGCCTTGCCGGTAATAAAACTCTTTAATGCTTCAAACCGCCAAACAATGCCTGCCATAAAAGGCGTTATTTTTTTTGACGGTGCTTTTTTATGAAATGCTTCGGCAATAAGATCGAATAAATTTTTATAACCCGTGTTTTCTGCACTTAATATAAACCGCTCCCTGCAAATATTGCTTTGCATTAAAGCTATCATGGCTTTTGTAACATCCTGCACATCCACAAAACCGGTTACGCCATCCGAGTAGTAAGGAAACTCGTTATATATGGTTTTAAAAATTTCAGAAGAGCCTGCATTCCAGTTGCCTGCACCAAGAATAATCGACGGGTTCACAATCACCGCATTTAATCCTTCTGCCATGCCGCGCCACACTTCCATCTCTGCCAGGTATTTACTTTCCCCATATACGCTGTTGCTTGTTTCTTCGGTCCACTGCATTTCCTCGGTAACAACTGTGTTCTCCCGTATCCTGCCTAAAGCTGCAACAGAACTTACATGCAATAGTTTGCGCACGCCGGCATTTAAAGCCGCATTTACAATATTTGCCGTTCCTTCTGCGTTGGTTTTAAAAAGCTGCCTTTTATCTTTTGGATTATAGGAAATTTTACCGGCGCAATGATATACCTCATCCACACCCTCCATTATTTCTTCCAGTAAAATCACGTCAAACAAATCTCCCTGCACCCATTCTATGGCAGGATGATGAAAAGGTATTTCTTTCCTGTATAAAGCCTTAATGCGAGGTTCATGCCCTGCAAGCGTTTTTGTTAAACATGAACCAAGCAACCCGGTTGCGCCGGTAATAAAGATCATTGCAGCACTTTTAAAATTTATAGTTTTTGCACCCGGTAAAAACCATATTGATTATAAAAGCTGTAAATGTAAACTGAAGTTGCCGGAAATTGAATTGCAAATAATAATCGGCTATTGCTGCATAATAATTATTTTTCTGATTGTACATTTATTATTTTGAACGCCTCTCTTCTTTAAAAAGTTATATTAACAGTTAAGATATGAATATGAGCCTGCAGTTTGCGCTTATAATTATAATAGTCACTTACCTGCGCAGAACGCTTCAAACAAAAACAACGATGCCCGAATGGCACAAGCGGTTGTCGATAATAATGTTTGCAGCTATCGGATGTATGGTGCTCCAGTTATCAGTAGCTTCTTTCAACACTACTTTAAATATAGTTTTTGCCATAATTGAAGATGTGCTGATTGGCGTTTTGCTGTATATAATTTATAAAGAGGAAGCATTCAAATCTGTAAAATTCCTGCTGGTGGCTTTATTGCCCTATGCAATCGTATCTTTTTTAGATGATCTTTTACACCTTCCCGGAAAAAAATTTTATTCCCGCATAAATAATGTGGCCGAAACGGTTTCGTTGTTTGCTGTAATATGGGGTTTTGGCGTTTGGATTGTTAGCCGCCGTCAACAGAAAGAATTAACCAAAGCCCGGCAGAAAGCACTGGAAGAGCAGGAAAATAACAAGATAATTACGGCTATGAAAGCCGAACTTGAAGTACAGGTGGCAGAACGTACCGCAGAACTTACCCAGCAAAAGGAAGCACTGGAAAATACACTCAGCGAATTAAAATCTACACAGGCACAACTTATTCAGTCCGAAAAAATGGCATCGCTGGGTGAACTTACGGCCGGTATTGCACACGAAATTCAAAACCCACTCAACTTTATTAATAATTTTTCGGAAGTAAATAATGAACTGATTGATGAATTAAAACAGGAATGGTTAAAAGCCAATGAACAACGGGAT
>JAEWBD010000134.1 GCA_023391315.1 Bacteroidota bacterium
GTCAATACGTACCACGCCATAAGGACGGATGCCGATTTCCCTGAGCAGTTTTCCAACATGGCAGGACTTGCGCACCTGTTCAACAAAACGTTTTCTTTCATCAGCGCTGCCCATGGCAGAACCGCCATCCGGCGGCCATATTGGCGCCACGAGGCTTCCAATTTTTAAACCATAAGAAGCTACTTTATCGGCCAGTTTTTTAATATCGTCATCGCTTTGGTTGATACCAAAATGCACATCAAATAAGCCAATATCAATGCCATCGAACTTAATGCCATCAACTTCCGCTTCGGCTGTAAATTTTAATAAAGTATCAAAAGGAATAACCGGTTCGGACCCATCTCCTTTTCCTACAACGCCAGGCCAGGTGGCATTGTGCAACTTGGGATAATTATTTTCCTGCATCGTTAGTATTTTTAAGTGAATAATGTAGTGTATTTTAAGTGAGTGGTGAGTAGCCAGTTGTGTGTAAAGATTGCGTTAACTAAAACTCACTCGCCGCTGACAACTCAGGTTTATTATTGGTCAGACGCTTTTAAGCCATTCTATTTATTATCCTGAATTAAAGCGTCAGACCGGTAAGAACTATTTTAAATTTTTAGATCCGGATTGCCCGGCCCGAAATGTTTAAGCATAACAATCGGATCGGTTGAAGACTGGTTTACAATCTTCACGCCTTCTTGTGCGGCCACTTCGCTCACAAAAAATTCATCGTTGGTTAATTGTCCGTAACGTATGAGTGCCGGTGTTTCTATATTCCACACACCCATGGTGCCATGTCCCTGCATCATAATTAAACCATAAGCGGCACTATCTTTAATGGTTACGGTTGCACCCGGAAACACCGTTAATTCTTTTGCACTGAAAGCATCTGAACGGTAGCACACCCATTTTTCACTATAGCCTTCTGCTTCCATTTCTTCCACTCCTTTTACCGGCTTCGGCGCCATAAACCTTGTTTCAAGAATATTGGGATTGGTATTTAAATCCCAGTCAATTATATCCATCAAAGCATCATAATTGCCTTTATCTTTTTCCGGTACGCCCTGCCACAATAATTCTTCAGGAATGATGGCTTCATTTACCAGCGACTGGTACATAGCAAATACATCTGAAGCTTTTTGAGGCTCATACGTGCACATGCTTCCCGGCGCATGCAGCATGCCCGGCGGAACATCCCAGCCTGTTCCCGGTTCCAGGCGGAAAGCCTGCGAATAATTGGTGATCTTATTATCGCCTTTTGAAAAATTTTGCAGGCATCCTTTTATTTGCTCTTTGGTGGTACCGGGGGCAATTCCGAAAAATGTGTAAGGGAAATCGCCGCCGTGATTGTTAACCTGCGGAGGAAAATAATAAGCTTCCGGTTTGCCCTTCTGCCCTATTAATGCAGCCTTTTCATCGTTATGATGAATATGATGCGGTAAAGGCCCCATGTTATCAAAGAACTTGGAATACATGGGCCAGCTTTGATATTCGTTCCAGATGCGGTTGCCAATAAGCGCACCTTTTAATTCATCAACCGCCTCTTTTAATAACAGCAATTCTTCTTTATCGCCATTCTTAAAAACAATAAAACTTAATCCTTCATGTTCACCCGTTAAAGGGCCGTTCTTTGCAGGCGTAGTGGAAGAAAACCAGCGTTCATCAATGCCTCCTCTTACGCCACCCAAAACATAATAATCGTCGGGATGAAGTTTTATTCTCCTGCCGGGTACGCAAAACGATCTCGGCACCCAGTTAGGCGCCAGTCTTAATATCCCTTTTCCCTGATCCAATGCTTGCTGAAATAAATTTGCTTTTTCCATGGCTGAATTTTAGAATCGTTTTAATTTTTATAATTAGAGCGCTAACTTAATAATGTTATTGATGTAAAGAATTATTGTTTAAGTTAATAATAAAATATCACCGTCATCTACCTGCCTGGCGCTTTTCAAACCGTGAAAATGAATTAAGTGGCTGGCTAAAGCGTCCTGACCGTTATTCATAATCCATCCTAACTAAATAATTCAAACGGCTTCCAATTCTTTTAAAAAATTTTCAATTTTTTCCGTTGTATGCAAAACTTCAAACTCCAGTTCGTAGTGTTTTGTTTCACCTGGCTGAAGCATAATTAATGTGCCTTCTTCCCTTGCCTTCTTTTGACCTACAACCTTATTGGTTCCAGGCTCCAGGCCGGTAACATATTCCCTTTCACCCCAATGCTGCCAGTTGGTAAGCCAGGGCAATTGTTCTTTTTGAAAACGCAATGCCGCCGCAAATCCTAAACCAGCATTATATAAACCGCAGGCGCACCATCCTTCACCGGCTGTGCAATCAATAAATGCAGCAGCTTCTCCTACTCCATTATGCTCCTGCATTACCGGCGGGCATTTACGAAAATTATTTTTTTCATTGAAGATGAGCTTACTGTTTTCATCACGTGCCTGCCATTTCCCATTCCATAAAATATCAGTGTCTTCATCAGCCAGTGGCCAACCAAAATTGAAGTGATATAGAAGCATGTGCGGCACGCTTTGATTACCGTTATTGGTAACTTCATCTTTTATACGGATAACAGGCTGGCCCAGGCGGCTTGAAATAGTACGTTTCAATTCAAGCCGCGGACCAAAAATGGATGTTTCCCGTATGCGTCCTGTAATGCTCATTTCCATTTCATTCTGAAAAGGATCAGGTTGCAGGATAGATATGATTTCTGCAGGTGTATTACTGATGCGTCCATGCGCCCCTCTTTCACCATTTTCATCTGATTCCGGGCCGCCGATATGCGAAAGGCCGCAGGTAACAAATAACCCACCGCCAAAAGTACGCAGCCAGTCAGCGCCTTTATCCGAAAAAGGTTGCGGCGGCGTTATGCCGGTTTCATTTATCCAGGAAAGGCTATGGCTGTTAAAAAAGGTGTCCGCAATATCCATGGCACGGTCCAGCACCACTTTATAACGTAACCCGCTGCCGGTATTAATCCAGGCAATCCTTGTTCCTTTGCCGGCGCCATTATCAAGCACGGATGTTTCAATACCACCAATCTGCGAAATGTTGGATATTTTATTTTTCCATCCTTCCTGCATCACTTAAACAGAATGCTTTTATAGTGAGTAGTGAATGATGAGTTGTGAGTGGCAGAAGCAAAAACACTGTATTGCCCACCACTCACTATTCACCACTGATTATTAAATCTTTTACTTTTTCTTGAACACAGGGTTATTCTCATCGCCACCAGATTTGAGGTAGGCCATCAGATCTTTCAATTCATCCGGGTTCAAATTATTAATCAATCCTCCCAACATGATAGACTGATCAGATAGTTGTGTTCTCAATACATCTTTTTTAGGCACTTCCCTTATTTGCTGCGGCGCAAAAGGATTTTGAGAAACGTAGTAATTATTGTCATCCTGGCGAACAAGCCTGCCCAATATGGTGCTGCCATCTTTTAAAATAAGATTGGTGGCAGCATATTGATCAGATACTGTCTTGTTTGGATCAATAATGGCTTCCAGGATGTCTTTGTTGGAAAAGCGCGTGCCCAATTGCGTTAAGTCAGGGCCGATAGATCCGCCATTGCCGCGAATGCTATGACAAGCCCCGCACAAGGAGGCAGCAAACATCGTTTTGCCACGGTTAAAATCCCGTGCGCCTGTAGAATCGCTCTGCACAACTTCCAATGCTTCCTCTAATTGCCACCTGCGGCCCGGGCCTTTGGGGCCACCACCCGGCGGTACTACGCTCCTGCCATTATTGGCCAGTAAAGAATCACCTGAAATAGTATTAAAGTGAGCCAGCTCATTTTTAGAAACATTTGCCAGGCCGTTCTTACGGGCTTCATCAATATATCCTATATAACTGTTGCCACCTTTCTTTTCAAAGAAACCATAAAACAGCGTGAAATATTTCTCTCTCAGTTCCGGCGTCCAGCCATTCTTTACTTTGCTTAAAACCGTTGCCAGGTAAATTTGCTGGGCCGGCGGCCTTTTAGCCAGCATATTGGCTACATCCATTCCATATTGGGGATTACGGAGAATAAGGTCTGAAGAAGCGGTGGCTGTTGCTGTTGTATCATCTACAGAGTTAGCTATCAAAGCCATCGTTTTAGGAACGATCTGCGGATCATCCACATTAGCAAGCACTTTACAGAGCTGCTGGTTAAGAATATTGTCTGATGCCGGATATTTCGGATCAAGGTAAGCAATGATCTTTTCTTTATATGCAGCGCCAGGATCGCCCATTCTTGAAAGTGTTAACTCAAAAGCACGCAGCAGGTCTATTTGCTGATTGGTGTTTAAGCGGGCATAATCAACTGCCAGCATTACATCCAGCATTTGCGTTTCTGCACTTTTATCACCGGTGCGTGCCAGGGCAACCATAGCCTGTGTTAAAGCAACCGGGTCTTTCTCAGCCAAAGCTTTTGCCTGCCATTGCTGAACAGGTACATGTTCAACCGCAATACGTGCAGCATAGCGAATACCGCGGTCACTGTTGTTAAGATAAGGCCAGGCCACATCAAGCGTTG
>JAEWBD010000466.1 GCA_023391315.1 Bacteroidota bacterium
ATCTCCATTGGCTAAGCCCTGGCCTAAAGGTCCGGTGGTGATTTCAATACCGGGTATTAAACCATTTTCAGGTTGGCGTGCCGTTTTACTGTGCAGTTGCCTGAAGTTTTTTAAGTCATCCAGCGTAAGATCATAGCCGGTTAAGTATAGGTAAGCATATTGCAACATGCAGGCATGACCAGCCGACAAGATAAACCTGTCGCGGTTAGCCCATTCAGGATTCTTGGCATTATAGTTCATAGCTTTTGTCCAAAGCACGTAGCCCATAGGTGCGGTGGCCATTGGTGTTCCCGGATGGCCGGAATTTGCTTTTTGCACCGCATCTGCGGCAAGCAGCCGTACAGTGTCAATCGATAATTTGGTAAGATCAGCGTTCATTCTTTTATTTTTAGGAGGGGCAAGATAAAAATTAATTAAAGAAAAAATAATTGTTTAGGTGACAATTATTTTTAGAGAATACATATTCTGCTGATGTTTCACTAATTTTCGCTAAAATTTGGTAATGGACTACATTGTTCCTCCTCATACAAGGATTGGCCATGTACATTTAAAGGTGGCCGATTTAGACCGTGCATTATCTTTTTATAGAGATTTGCTGGGTTTTGAAATCATGGACAGGTTTGGTACGCAGGCTGTATTTCTTTCCGCCGGCGGCTATCATCACCATATCGGATTGAATACATGGTACAGCAAAAATGCCCAACCGGCGCCGGTACATTCAGCGGGGCTGTTTCACACAGCCATTTTATACCCAACAAGAAAAGACCTTGCCCTTATATTTAAACGGTTGCTGGATGCAAAATATCCTTATACTGGCTTTGCCGATCATGGTGTTTCGGAAGCCTTATACCTGAACGACCCCGACGAAAACGGCGTTGAATTATATTGGGATAAGCCGCGGGAATTGTGGCCTTTTGATGAAAAGGGGGAATTGCACATGTACACGAAAGAGCTTGACCTGGATTCTTTGCTGGGAGAATTGACTGACAATGCCCAATAATTATTTTAAGTTTAAGCAGTTTACCGTTTACCAGGATAAATGCGCCATGAAGGTTTGTACCGATGCCTGTTTATTTGGCGCTTGGGCTGCTGAAAGGATTCAAAATTCAAAAAATAAAATTCAAAAAGCGTTAGATATAGGCTGCGGAACAGGCTTATTATCATTGATGCTTGCTCAGCAATTACCGGATATTTTAATTGATGCCGTTGAAATTGATGAAGACGCTTCGCAGCAGGCAAAAGAAAATGTTGAAGCTTCGCCATGGAGAAGAGAAATTGAGGTTTATAACGCTTCCATACAGCAATTTGCAACAGCCGCCAAACATCAATACGACATCATTATTTCCAACCCGCCTTTTTATGAGAATGACTTAAAGAGTGGTGATGCCAAAAGAAACCTGGCCTTGCACAGTGCAGAATTAAAGCTGGAGGAATTGATAAAAATTTCCGGCGATTTATTGAAAGCTGATGGAAAATTGTTTATCTTAATACCCTATAATCGTACCGAACAACTGAGCCAATTGATCCGTGACCGTTTTTCGATTAAAGAAATTGTTTTTGTAAAGCAAACTCCAAAACACCAGTTTTTCAGAAGTATGTTTTTGTTGGAGAAAGAAGAGAGTGCTACTATTACTTCAGATATGGTTGTAATGGATGGAGATGGGAGGTACGAGGACAAATTCATAGAATTACTTCAAGATTATTATTTGTTTTTGCGATGATTAAGAATTGATTAAATACTTACAATTTCTTATCAAAATCTTTCTGCAATTAACCGGCGTTGGCAAATGAAAGTTAATATAAGATTGGGAAAAATCCCCTGCCTGCTAGTATAAAACACGGTTTAATAATAGTTGAAGAAAGCGAACTTTTATAAGCATGTTTTTTATTTAAAATCTAAAAATTCATTTATGGCAAAATTTCAAAAATCGTCAAAAGATATTGGCGATTCATTCAAAAAATTTTTTGAATCAAATCAAAATTCTTTAAAGGATGAAAATGGGCATGTGATCAAAGACAAAAATCTCCGTAAAGGGAAACTTGCTTTTAAAGACTTTTTAATTAAGTTAGGGATTGACACTCCTTTGAAAGGGCTTACGTTTAGTGTTTCATTCACTGATAATCTTTTAGGAATTTGGTTAGCCGACAAACCCTATAAAGTTTTTGATAATGCTGATGAGATAAAGGTAGTATTTGGAAGATATACTGAAGACTTTACGGATGAAGAAGAAGGCGATTTTGATGAAGATAAAATTGGAAGATTAACTGTTTTCTTAGTTCCATTTAAAGGTGGTAAAAGAGCTCTATATACTAAAAATAAAACATCAGAAAAGATTCCTGCTTTTAATCTTGGTGGTCTCTACCCATAATCTTTATGCATTTAGATTTTTACATTTATTTTCAAATATTAAGCCTTTTGATAGCAATTCTTTACTTCAAAAGGCTTAACGCTTATCATCTGGCTCCTTTCATTTTTCTTATTTACATTGCATGCATTATAGAAGTTTGCGGCTTTGCTTTTAAACAACTTCAACAGGTAAATTACCTGATCTTTAATTTATACCTTGTCTTTTCAACTCCATTACAATCACTATTGTTTTATAATATGATTTTGCCTGCCGGCATACAGAAGAACATTTTTATTATTATTAGTAGCCTTTTGATGTTATTTATTCTGATAAATTTTTATTTCTTTCAAGGAATGAACCTATTTAACACTTATTCGCTGATACTGATTATGCTGATAAATATTGTATTCAGCGTTTTCGTTTTAATAAAACGTTTTTTAATAGATGAAAAGCCGGTTGATTTTTTAAAACATCCGTATTTATGGATAAATGCATCCATCCTGGTTTTTAGTCTCGGCACTTTGGTAATCCTGGGCTTGCAGCAATATATTGAAGCAAATAAAATTCAGATTGGCGATAAAAATGCTTACAGGCAAATAATGCCAATCTTAAATGTAATTTTATATTCAGGATATAGTTACGCATTCCTATTATGCAAACAGGCGCCGTCTTAGTAATTCTTGCAATAATAATCGTACTCATCTTTTTCGGAGTAGTGGTAATTCTTGTTCTTCTTTATTATTCTAATAAAAAGAAAAAAATAATAGAAGAAAAATTGTTGCTCGAAACCCAATTTAAACAACAACTCCTTCAATCCCAGCTCGAAACTCAGGAACATTCTTTTCATCAAATAAGCCAGGAATTACACGATAACGTGGGGCAATTGCTCAGCAGTGCCAAATTATTATTAACGATTGGTTCAAAAGAGTTACCAACGGTTCCTGATGCTATAACAACGGCAGAACAAACCATTGCCAAAGCCATACAGGATTTGCGTTCCTTATCCAAGTCTTTAAACAGCGAATGGCTGCACCAGTTTAATTTGATTGATAACCTGCAGGCCGAAAAGCAACGCATTAATGCAGCACGTAACATACTGGTATCTTTTCATACCGAATATCAAAAACTGCCGTTGGAAGCGGAAGCACAGGTAATGCTTTTTCGTGTGGTGCAGGAAGCTTTGCAGAATAGTATAAGGCATGCATCGCCACAACACATCAACATAGAAATAAAAAATACAGACAACCGTTTTGAATTGACCATACAGGATGATGGCGCCGGCTTTGATGTGGAATCAGCCAGGAAGGAAAGCCTTGGCTTGCGTAACATGGAGCACCGGGTGCAATTGCTGGGTGGAAATATACAATGGCAATCTGTTCCCAATAAAGGAACGTCTATTTATATAAGCCTCCCTGTTGAATATAATCTTTCCAATTAAACAATTTATCATACTTCTGTCTTAATCGTTTTCACCATTTCAAGTGCTTCTTTTGCCAGTGCTTCAATCGTTGCATAATCTTTATTAGCAATTAATTCTTTACTGATGAGTTTGCTGCCCATGCCAACAGCCACTACTCCTGCTTTAAACCATTCTACCAGGTTATTTTTATCAAGCGATACGCCGCCGGTTGGCATAAATTTCATGGCAGGAAAAACTTCTTTAATGGCTGATATATAGGTTGGCCCAAGCACATTGCCCGGGAATATTTTTACCATAGTTATCCCTTTCAACTCAGCATAGGCAATTTCAGTTGGCGTCATGCAGCCGGGAATCCACAAGTAATTTTTTTCATTGCAAACAGCAAGTATTTCGTTGTTCCATGCCGGACTGATTAAAAAATCTGCACCTGCATTTATAAAAGCATTGGCGGCATCAGCCGTTTTTATTGTGCCGATGCCCAGGTACATATCCTTATGATTAATGGCACATTCTTCTTTCAGTTGCTTAAAGTTCGCTAATGCCGTTTCACCGCGATTGGTATATTCTATAATGCGGATGCCTGCTGCATACAGCGCTTTTACAATGTCAATGCTTATAGTTGCATCTTCATTAAAAAATAAGGGCAATACGCCTTGTTGTTCTATAAGATCTTTTATTTCTGTATGACTAAGCATATTTGTTTTTTAATAATGATTCAATTTGTTGAACAGTTTGCGAAGTTGTATCGCCTGCTTCATGCAATTTTCCGTATGCAGCCGCTGCTGCAAAATTGATGATGTTTTGTTGTGTATAATGTTGTGTGGTTGCATAAATTAATCCTGCCATAAAACAATCGCCGCTGCCGGCTTTATCCATTACTTTTTCGCTGGTGAATTCAGGAGAAATATATTGATGATTATTTGTGTCAAGTACAGCATAATATTTTATGCCATCATGATGATCAAACCTGAATGTATTAGCCACCGTTTTACACGCAGGATAATCATGCATGATTGCTTTTGCTGTTATACCGGCATGATCAATATATGCCTGCCTGCTTTTTTTATTGTGAATCAGCTCATCTATATCTATGCCAAGCAATGTATTGGCACTCCAGATATTGCCCATTACAACATTGCAATAAGGTAACAGTTGCTGCATGATCTCCGGCGGTTTTACACCGTATTGCCAAAGTTTTGCACGATAATTTAAATCAACTGATACAGTAATATTTTTTGCTGATGCTGCCTTTACCGCTTCAAGGCAAACCATCGCAGCGCTTTCACTTACTGCAGGCGAAATGGCGCTGAAATGAAACCAGGCATAGCCCTCCAGTAATTCATCCCAGTTTATTGCACCTGGTTGTAATGATGCAAACGAAGATTGTGAGCGGTCATAAATAACACCTGTGCTTTTTAAATCAGCGCCGTCAGGTAAAAAATAAATGCCGATGCGGTTGCCACTTAATTGTACGGGCTTTGTATCAATATTTTTATTGCTTAAATATTGTAATATTTCTTTTGAAAGATAGTGTTCCGGCATGGCGGTGCAATAGCTTACAGGTATATTCCATTTTGCCAAAGCCGTTGATACGTTAAGTTCAGCGCCGCCAATATAAACCGGCATATTATTTTGTTGCAACCATTTACCATTTAATACAGGAGACATGCGCAATAATATCTCCCCGAAACAAAAAATCTTTTGCATTGAATTACGATATTGCCAAATGTATGCTGCTACCGGCAAATGTGGTGCGATATTATAGAATGATGTACAAGGAAACAGAAATATTTACGAAAACGCTATCGCAAATGCAAGACATAATAAAGGTGCAGTGTGTAAATTATTACTCTTTTATTACTTCACGTTTATCACCTGCATAACTGGTAATAACAGCTTTAATTACGTTACCCGTTAGTTCAAGTTTTCTTGATGATTGAGATAAATAAGAATGGCCGTAATAAAATTCCACATGTTTCTTGCTGCCATCTTTATAAAATATATCCGCAAAAAAGTCTTCCGGCTGAAGATTAACCCATTTGCTATTACTATTCTTTGTTGATTTGGCATATGCCATTATACTATCCTGGTTTTGTGTAGCGATATATAAATCTTCGCCTTTTGCCGTGTGTATTTTTGCCAGGGCTTTTGCATCGCCGGGCACATAAAAACCAGACCCGGCCAATGTAAGCGAGTTGAAGTTTCCCTTGCCATCGCCTTTTAAATAAAGCCCGTTAAAGGCATCCATCCTGCCGGTATAGGGATCCATTCCATAATCGTTGCCCACCATTAAAAGATCAAGGTTACCATCGCTATCTATATCTTCCGCTATCATCCCAAATACAGGCGCAGCCTGCGTTTGAATCGGTAAGGGTTTTATTTTGAAATGACCATTGCCTTCGTTTTCAATGTAAGAAGTTTGCATATCATTAGCCTGCAGCCTAATTGCACCCTGCTTATCTGCAGCGCTCCACATATCATTCATCGTGACGGCGCCATAAGCTTTATAGGTTGGATATATTTTTTTAATAGAAGTAAGCTGGGCCATCATGTCACCCCTTGTTGCAATGGGAAAAGGTTTCATGGTGCTGTCTTCTGCCATTATATAGCAAAATACCATGGCATCCATTGAGCCGTTATTATCCAAATCTTTTGCAAGTATGGTAAGCGGTTGCGCAGGTGAGCAGGTATAGTTTGTATTTAAGCCATGGTTGCCTGCTATATAATCCAAATCGCCGTCATTGTCAAAATCGCCGGCGACGAAGCTGTTCCACCAACCTATATTGTTTTCAACGCCCGTATTTTTTAGTTCTTCAAAACCTTTACCCGTGTTTGCAAAAAATGAAACCGGCATCCATTCGCCTGTAACAACCAAATCAACTTTGCCATCGTTATTAAAATCTGTAAAAAGGGCATCTGTTATCATGCCTTTATTTTTTAGCTGCGGACATAATTTGTCTGTTGCATCGGTGAACTTCCCATGATTATTTTCAAATAAAAAGCTCTTGGGTGTTTCAGGATATTGACCAGATACAACCCTGCCTCCGACGAATAAATCCAGGTCGCCATCGCCATCAAAATCTGCTGCACGCACACAACTGCCATTGGTTGAATCTGCAGGTAATGCT
>JAEWBD010000202.1 GCA_023391315.1 Bacteroidota bacterium
CTGCCAGCCCAACTTTTTGTAAGGCCACCATAGCGCGTTCGGTTCTGTCTTTTTTACTTATGCCTGCGTATATTAAAGGTAATGCAACATTTTCCGCAGCAGTTAAACGCGGCAATAAATTAAACTGCTGAAACACGAAGCCTATTTCGGTATTGCGTACTTCGGCCAAATCATCATCCGGCATTTTGCTTACATCTTTTCCATTGAGGATATACTGGCCTCCACTCGGCGTATCAAGACAGCCGAGAATATTCATCAGCGTACTTTTGCCGCTGCCGCTCGGGCCCATCAGTGCAACATATTCATTGCGCTGAATGGAAAGCGTAATGCCTTTAAGCACTTCAAGCGAGTTATGGCCCATAAAATAAGTTTTCCTGATGTCGTTTAACTCAATAACCGGCTGCATAATTTTTATTGTATAAGGATGAATTTATTCGGTTTCTTTCTTAATTACTTTAGGAACTTTAATAAAGCTTCCGTCGGTTAACGGTGCATTCAGCAAAGCTTCCTGCCTGGTGATTGTTTGCTTCACTTCATCTTCGCGTAACACATTTACGGCATCTGTTATGTGCAGTAATGGCTCTATGCCGGTTGTATCTACTTCTTTAAGCTTCTCCACAAATTCAATCATCCGTTCAAGATCGGCGTTCAATTCCTTTTTTTCTTCTTCAGAAAATTTTAGCTTTGCCAGTACCGCAAGACGGTCAATCATTTCAGACGTAACTTCCATTCAACAAAAATATAGTTTGTGCTTGAGCTAAATTGTAAAAAGGTAGAAACGGTTAAAATTAGGTTTGGATTAAATTGTAAAAAGAAGGGCAAATATTTATATTGCAAACTTAAAATCCTTTTATGCTAAGGGAAGCCGTTCGCATATTTGTGGTTGACGATGATGAGATTTATGCTGCCAAATTAGCTTATTATTTATCACTTAATCCTGAGTTCGAGGTTAAGAAATTTTACTCTGCTAAATCATTAAACGCGTCACTTCACGAAAAACCCGATATTATCACGCTGGATTATTTTATGCCTGATATAAAGGGCGATTCTTTGCTTACCCAAATTAAAGATGTATCGCCGGAAACAGAGGTCATCATTATTTCGGGACAGGAAGATATACAGGTGGCCATTGATCTTTTTAAAAAAGGCGTTCACGATTATATTGTAAAAGATGCAGGCACAGAGCAAAGGCTCTGGATGGCCATTCAAAACCTGAAACAAAATTTTGCCCTTAAAAAAGAAGTGGAAAATTTAAAGCAGCAGGTTGAACGCAAATACAATTTTCAAAACGCCATTATTGGTAACAGCAGCGCCATTAAAAAGGTTTTCAGCCTTATGGAAAAAGCTGCTGCTACGAATATTACCGTTTCCATTACCGGCGAAACAGGAACGGGTAAGGAACTGGTGGCAAAAGCCATTCATTTTAATTCTGAAAGAAAAAAATACCCGTTTGTTCCTGTAAATGTTGCAGCCATTCCGAAAGATCTGCTGGAAAGCGAATTGTTTGGTCATGAGAAAGGATCGTTTACCGGCGCAGCTAACCGGCGCATCGGTAAATTTGAGGAAGCGCACAACGGCACTTTATTTCTTGATGAAATTGGAGAAATGGACATAAATTTGCAGGCGAAACTATTACGTGCCCTGCAGGAAAAAGAAATTACCCGTATAGGCAGTAATGAAATTGTGAAAACTAATGTCCGTATCATAGTGGCCACACACCGTAACTTAAAAGAAGAAATAACCAGAGGAAACTTCCGGGAAGATTTATATTATCGCCTGCTGGGTTTGCCTATTGTGTTGCCGCCGTTACGGGAACGTGATAATGATATTTTACTGATAGCAAAATATTTTATTGACCAGTTTTGTAAGGAGAATGGCCTCGGCAAAAAACATTTGTCGCTCGATGCCAAGCAAAAGCTTTTAACCTATACATTTCCAGGAAATATAAGAGAAATAAAATCCATTATAGAACTGGCCTGCGTTATGGCCGATGGAGAGCAAATTGAAGAAAACGATTTGCAGATACATTTCACGCCTCTTAAAGTAAATCATACAAAAAATGGTGACTATACTTTAAAAGAATATACTATTAAATTAATTCAACAGTACCTTGATGAATACGATTATGATGTATTAAAAGTTGCCGGCAAATTAGACGTTGGCAAATCAACCATATACAGAATGATCAACAATTACGGGCTGAAAACTGAAAAACGCAAAACCAATGCCTGAAGTAGCAAAACTATACGACACGGCGCTTTTAATTCGTACCCACAATGCCGACCAGGAGTTTGTAAAATTTATGGCCTCACTTTTTGTGCAGCACATGCCTGAAAGCAATGCCGGTCTCGAAAAAGCATGTGCAGAAAGCAACTGGGAAAAAGTTTACTTTTTCGCGCATAAAATGAAGGCCAGTATTGACCTCTTTAACCTGGAGCCAATTAAAGATATTATCCGCAAGGTGGAGCAGCGGGCGCTGAAGTTTACGCAAACAGATCTTATACCCAAAGATGTTATGTCTATAACAGACTATATACAGCAATGTATATCGGCCATGAAAATGGAATTTGAACTGAAGTAAATTCAGGCAATAGTTCTCTCGGTTTTACGCAGCTCTCTTTTAATGCCCTCTGTTATACTTTTTTGCCTTATATAATCATCGTTTGCAGCAATTGTTTTAAGCATTGCATAGTGCATTACATTTAATATGCCTGCACCGGTAAGTTCATATTTATTCGCAAGATCAGCCAATTCAACCTGCGGGTCAATTTTCAAATTACCGGGCATTGACTTTTCCCAAAGCAAAAGCCTTTCCCTGTTATCAGGCATAGGAAAATAAACGGTTGTATGAAAGCGGCGCACAAAAGCGCTGTCAATATTATTTTTAAAATTGCTGGCCAGTATCAATAAGCCTGAATAATCTTCAATACGCTGTAACAAATAACTTACTTCCTGGTTAGCATAACGGTCATGGGAATTTTGCACACTTGTTCTTTTGCCAAACAAAGCATCCGCTTCATCAAAAAATAATATCCAGTTTTTATACTCTGCCTTTGAAAAAACCTTTTCAAGGTTCTTTTCCGTTTCACCAATATATTTCGACACTACCTGCGAAAGATCGATCCGGTAAACATCCCTGTTAAAATGATTACCCAATAAAGTGGCTGTAAGTGTTTTGCCGGTGCCGGAAGGGCCGTAAAACAATACGCGGTAACCAGGCTTTATTTTTCTTTTCATTACTTCATCTTCCAGCAGCTTTGCATTATGCTGCATCCAGATCATTATATCATTAATCTGGCTGGAAGTTGTATTGTTTAATACAGCATCCTCCCATTGCATTTGCGTAGTAATTTTTTTTGCCGGAAAATCGGGGCCAAATTTTATTTCAGCATCACCACCGTTAATGAATGCTGTGATGTATTCTTCACTCAGTATAATTTTACCACTCATTAAAGGATCGCCGTCTTTTATTTTCTCCAGTTGAATGATTCCCTCTTTTATAAGATAGCTTTTATGCAAAAGCAGTTGTTGAATCTCCAGTCTTTTCTCTATGCTGTTTCCGGCTAAAATAAATTGCGCTGTTTCTCCTGTGGGCAGCATACTGCGTTGTGATGTGCCCTTCACCCCTCCTATCTCGGCAAAATCGCCACCCTGTGGTAAATACTGCTGAATAATATTGTCATAAAAATTGGGCTGGATATGCGGCACCAGCGTAATTAAAAAAATTACTTTCTCTTCAGCCGTAACGTCTTTGCGTTCAAACAATTGACACAACAAAGAATTATCATTATTCAAGGATAGTGATGGAAAATTTATCGCTGCAGATTCTGTTTTCCCAAAGAAAATATCCAGCCGCTGCTGCAGCAGGTTTGCGAGAAAATTTACAGAAGCAATGATATTGGAGTAATTCGTTTTCAAAATTTTTATCTGTTTAAAACAAAAAAAAATAAACCTATAAACTGCCTGATGTAAACGGAGAAGCTGTTGCCGGGCTCATCTTTCCCCATAACTGCACATATTCAAACAATTCAAACCCGGGCTGGTCAAAAAACAGCATGCGGTCAATAACAGAAGTATCTGCCGTTAAATCAAATAAATGATTACCACTAACCGTAAGTTCCGGCTCATACAATTTTATATGACTATCTGCCGCATCTTTAAATATCAGCATTTGGTGGCCATGCTTCCTGTCCCTGTTCAAATCAATAGCAGAAGCATTTGGCTTTCCGGTGGTGGTATCAATTCTGCGGATTGAAACAGTTCGCAACGGACGATCCCGTTCATCAGTTTGCGTATATCTTAAACGCTGCTGTGTTGTTGGCACACCGGCTTCATCAAATACAGAATTAAATGATACATTCCATGAGTTAAGCATAAACTGTTCTCCGGGTTGTAAGGAAGCGGCCTGGCTTAGCAGCTCTGCACCGGTAGCGCACCACACATCCATATTTGTCATAGTTTGTGCAGTGTCGAGCATGGGTGTGATCTGTTCACGGACTGTGCCTGCGTTTGTTGCAGGCGTGCCTTTATCATCGGCATAAAACAAATCGTGCACGGCTTCCATAGCCCAATACATATCGCCGTAGGTTGCGTGCCGCGTTTCAATCTGTCTTTTCACATAATCAATCACACGCAGGGCTGTACGTACTCTTGCGGTCATGCCGCCTGCGCTTAACATTCCCTGCAGTGAAATAGAACTTAGATAACCAATAGCAGCAGCAGGCCCCATTAATATATGGCTCATTAAAGCAACAGCCTGCACACATCTTACCGCATCACTGTCAGTACCGGGAATACGGTCGTATTGACCTAATTTATTGGCAATATCATTACCGTTCCAGCCGCCGGTTGTAAAAGGTAAAACAGTAGTTGGTAACTGGCTGTTGAGTTCAATATGTGCCGTGTCAACAGCCATTGTCATACTGCCGGGTGGCGGCGGTGTGCTGAGTGAACTGAGGTCTGAAGGCATGCCGGAATGTATGGTTGTTGCAGGCATCTCAATCACTTCCTGCCGCTGCACCATAGCGTTTCCTTTTTGCTGTACTACATGCGTTAATTCGTGCGCCAGCAATTTTTTACCAGCATCTGTATCGGGTTGATATTGCCCTTCGCCAAACACAATATTACTGCCATGCGTGTAAGCAAGTGCATTAATGTTTTTTGCTGATTGACGGGCCTCGCTGTTGGTATGAATTTTTACATCAGAAAAATCATATCCTATACCGGATTCGAAAAAACTTTTTTGCTCTGTACTTAATGAAGCGCCGCCCGAAAGATTGCTGATATAATTTTCCGTTTGTTCATTTATGGCCGTTGGCTGGCCACTGTTGCTTTCTTTACGTTGTGCCTTCTCTTCTTCTTCACACTGGGCGCATTTGCGCTGAACATTAACCGGCGGCCTGAAAAAAGATTGTTGTGGAAAAGCGCTATCGTTCATCCGCATTACTTTATCTGCCACAGTATCGGCTTCCTGCTCATACACATCATCCGGCTGGTTGATTGAAAGTTTTGGCTGGAAGAATATCCCGTTGTTTGTTCTTGCGTTCTCAGTTCCGGTTTCGTGTTTCTGTTTTGTGGTTAGCATAATTATTTACAAAAATTAATTGTAACGGTTAATGAATTTAAGCAGTTTATTGAAACCGTTAATCAAAGCTGTGATTATATTGTGTCGCAATTTTCATCTTAGTTTTCCATTAGCCATATTTATAAGTTTATCTGTTAAGCCTGAAAGTGTGTCATCGGCATCAGCATCGCGTTCATTCCTGTCGAACTTTTCAGAAAAATCGCGAATGGCATCTTCAAACAAATCTCCCGGAAGCCATATTGTTCCTGAATTTTCAACGGCAACCTTCGCATACCACAAATTAGCAAAGCTTATCGATTCACTATAGATGTAAGACTTTAAATCTTTGGATGGCTTTGCAACTTTTTCAAGATATGATTCGTACGTCGTTTTCACAGACGACTTATCAACAAGATACATATCCCTTATAATATTCGAAGCCTTTATTTCTGAACCGGTGGGGCTGTTACCGGCTGCCCTTATATCTGCAGCAACCTGCGCTGCAATATATCCATGAATATCACCCAACAGTTCTTCTGGTTTTGCATATTCATTTACATATTGCCACAGGC
>JAEWBD010000347.1 GCA_023391315.1 Bacteroidota bacterium
CAAACCTCGAAGGGCTTGTTTATATGTTGTCTGAACCGGAATTTTGAGGATTTCCCTGATTTTCAGAGTTTAACCAAAAATTCCTTCAGATATTTCATTTTTCAGAGCTCTTTTTTTCAGGATTTTACCCTGAATTGAGAGATGATTTTATTTATAAGAACTTTTATCCGAATAAGCTGCTGAATCTTACGCCTTGATCTCTACTTCAACGCCTGAAGGAAGATCGAGCTTGCTCAGCGCATCTACTGTTCTTGATGAAGAAGTGTAGATGTCCAGTAAACGCTTGTGTGTTGCTAACTGGAATTGCTCACGGCTTTTCTTGTTTACGTGGGGAGAACGGAGAACAGTGAAAATCCTCGTGTGTGTTGGAAGAGGAATCGGGCCTGTTACTACGGCACCTGTACCACGTACTGTTTTCACGATCTTTTCGGCTGATTTATCAACCAGGTTATGATCGTACGATTTCAATTTTATTCTTATTCTCTGAGACATAATCAAAACCAATTTTTTCAAATTGGGAGCGCAAAGGTAGGTATCTCATAGATATGGCGCAAGCATTTAGGGAAGTTTTTTTGATATTTTTTGTTAAGGATGCCTTGGGAAGGCAAATTTCGTTCATTTAATATGAAAAACATTGCTTCTTTCAAATGAGATAGGTTTGCCAAATCAACATTGCGAAGAGTATGATATGCTATTTGGCAGCAAGACTACCCCCCCACCCTCCATAAACAATAAATGAAATAATTACATGCGTTTAATTTTACAGCGTGAGGCAGTCAAAAAACTCCCATTCCAAATTTTCAACTTATCGGTATATTGAAAATACAAAACATTTACCGGGGCCCGGCAGGCGGGTTTGGCATTATTATTTGATTGAATTTTATAAAGCTATAAAAACAATAAGATTAAAGCAAACAAAATAACGATGGCATATATAATGTCGCCGACATCAACCTTAAGCAGGCTTATCTTAAACACCCTTTTAGATTTTATATACCTGTTGAAAGGTTTAATCATTAAATAATTATTAAAGCATTAGCAGCTATTGACTTAGGAACTTTGTTTTTTCTCACGCAAAGCATAACACTAATTGAAAGCATAGCAGTTATCATCCCGGTATTTTACAAAATCATCTGTAACCAGCAGTTTGCAAGTATGTTTGGTGAAATAAAAGTAGTGTATTGTTTCTTAAAAACGAATAGTGAAATTAAAATCAGTTACAAAACAGGCACCCGATTTCCTGAAGTAAACTATAATTTTTAGACAGAGAAGCAATCTTTACCGGTTATTATTTTAACAGTCTTTCCGGTAAATCAATATAGCTGAATTTATCCAGCACATCAGCGCCGTGCATAACAAAATAGGTTGGATTTACACGCGCTGCCGTTTTAATAACCGTACCATCACATAATAAAACATCGGCTGGGATGCTGCCTGTAATTTTTTCAGCGCCCTGCTTATCAGCTGTAACCACATAAAAAAGTATTTGCTGCTGTTGTAACTGCTGCATATACTTTTTAAAATCATCATTCATCCAGTCATCAACCGTGCTGAAGTCTTTTGCAAACAACATTACATACTTTGCATCAGATTGCAATAATTCTTTTGTTGTATCAGCTCCGTTAAATGTAAATAAAGCAAAATCAGCAATGGGCGGCGTAGCATTTCCTTTTCTTACAACTTTATCAGTGCGGTCAATAAATTCATAAGTTGAATCAAGATCAGCAGGCAACGTTTCTGCGGTATATTCTTTCACTTTGCCATTCTTTCTGTATTTAAAAACCATTACAATGCTGTCTGGTACTGCATTTGGCGGCGGCTGCATTTGCTGTAATAAATTATTTCCCTTTTTATAGGGCAGGCAATCTGCCAGCGGTAAATGCTTCATTACATAAGCCTGCAATTCACCGATAACAGCAATACAGAATATCAAAGAACAAACAGCCGCAACGGGTCGTAAAGACGGTATTATTTTTTTTCTGTTGATAAATAATACAAGTATCAGGAGTAATAAAATAAGGTCTTTTGTAAAAGATTGCGCAGGCGTCAAAGGCAGGCAATCACCAAAGCAGCCGCAGGTTTTTATTTTACCGGAGAACAAGGCATAGCCCGTAAGAAAACTAAAAAAGATAATTAATATCAATAAAAGCCAGCCAAACAAGCGCATGTGCCAGCCAATGATAACAGCAACGCCCGCCAGCACCTCAAATACATTCATGATAAGGGATAAGGCTAAGGTATAGTCATTAAAAAAATACATATCCCATGCCTGGAAAAACTCCTGCATTTTATAGCTCAGCCCGAGTGGATCATTCGCCTTAACCAGCCCGCTGAAAATAAACAGCAGGCCAACAACCCACCGTATAATTAACAAGCCTGTATTTTTTTTTGTTGCCATTGCGATCTATTTAAGCTGTAAGGTTTAGGGGTGAAGTACCTAGCAGAACGCATCTCTCCTTATACCTTAAACTTTCACCCTTTATCTTAAGAACTGTGCTTCCCTTCATCAATCATGATTAAAGCAAAAACAGCGTAATTAATAATATCAACATAGTTTGCATCTATCCCTTCACTTATCAGTGTTTTGCCATCATTATTCAGTATTTGTCTTACCCGCAGCAATTTCATCAATATTAAATCAACAAAACTTTCCTGGCTCATTTCACGCCACGCTTCGCCGTAGTCATGATTTTTATTCAGCAAAGTATGCTTTGCAATATGAACAGCTTCATCATAAAAATCGCCGGCCTGTTTTACAGAAAGTTCTTCAACAACTGGGTTGTTTAAGTGCAGCTGAACTAAGCCAATAACGGCATAATTAATAATACCCATGAACTCACTTTGTACATCATCTTCCACTTTACGTTCAGGGAGGCCCTGTATGTTTCGTATACGCAGCGCCTTTATAAATATTTGATCAACTACAGAAATTGTGCGCAGCACACGCCACGCCGTACCATAGTCTTTTGTTTTTTTAAGAAAAATTTGCTTGCAACGTTCAATTACATTATTGAACTGAGCTTCTGTATTAATCATTATATGTTATGGTGAAGTAACTTTTTGAAAGGCTTTTATTATCAGGTTTTACAGGGCTTCATCTGCCGAAGGTCCGTACATTCCCGGAACAGGCACATTCAATAATCGCAGGTAAACACTTAATTGCCCGCGGTGATGATACGCATGATTCATTGCCAGGTTACGAACTGCCACTTTTTTGGGCAGTTGAAACATTACCTGTTCGCCGCGCCGGAAAACCCAGATGCTGTTCAGGTTTTCATCGGTTGCAGATTCCAGCACTGCTACTGCTGCAGCAAGCCCTTTATCAAACTGTTTTAAAATTTCTTCGGTGCTGGCAGGCGGCTCGCGGTTAAATGATGCCGAAGCCAGATCAAATTCATCCGCATTTAAAATTCTTTCGAACCAAACGGGCAAATCAGCAATATGTTTTGCAAGCTTGCCAAGTTTCATTGATTTTTCGTGTGGCTGCCAATCCAGTTTATCAGTTGGCACACGCTCCAGTATTTTTCTTGTATTGATAGCTTCATGCTTTAATTCTCCGAGCAAGGCTGTATTCATCGCCATTTTATTTTATGTTTTTTTGACAGGCAGCTAAAGTAGAAAATAAAAAGCCATCAATAAGCAAATGTTTACCTAAGTTATTCACGGGATGTTTGCGCTGGCTGCAATTACACAAAACGGGCAAAATCTTTTGTGTAATCGCCCTTAATTCTTTCAATGGGAGGATTGTAATAACCAAATTTTAAGCGGGGAAATTCTTCTCTTAATAATTCCATCAACTGTTTCACGCCAAGCATGTCACCGGTTTCCGTTACATTAATTTTGCCAAGGTACCAATCGGGATCAATATTAAAATTGCGCCACTGGATCATGCATAAACCGGTATCAATAATCAGCTTTCGCAAAGCTTCATATTCTTCAACCGTATCTGTCATTCCAGGAAAAACAAAATAGTTAATGCTTGTCCAGCCGTTATAACTGCGCACAACTTTTAACGATTCAAGCAAATCTTCAAACACATAATTATTGGGCCTGTAATAAGCCGTATAAATATGGCGCTGAGCGCTGTTCATGCTTACTCGTATGCTGTTTAGCCCGGCTTCGCACAAAGCCCTTACAGCATTCGGTTTGGAGCCATTTGTATTAATATTGATGCTGCCGCGATCTGTATGTTTTCTTATTTCAAGAATGGATTCACGAATAGTTTCCCACATCAGCAACGGCTCTCCTTCACAACCCTGCCCGAAGCTTACCAACGGATAAGGTGCATTGAGCAAATGTGGAACCGTAAACTCGGCAATTTCTGCCGCAGTAGGTTTGAATGTTAGCCTGTCTTGCGTTGAAACAATCGTTTCTTCTTCGGGTTGAAAAGAAATACAGCCGATGCAATTGGCATTACAGGCCGGAGATGATGGCACAGGGCATTCCCATCTGCCCAGCGATAAATTCCTTGCCGCGGGGCAATGATAGGTTAAGCAGCAATTCTGCATTAAATGTTTCACCAACCGGTTATGCGGATAATGCTCTAAAAGCCATTGTGCACCGTTCTGAATTTTTTCATCATTATAACCCGCACATTCCTGGCGGATGTCTTCTTCAATTTTCACAGCAGGCACATAAAATTTATTGTTCAGCCAGCCAGCAGCCGTGTAGCAAAACAAAGGCAACGTTGGCGCGTCAGGCAAGGTTTCGTACGCCGCAATAAACAAGCCTGTGTGTGC
>JAEWBD010000397.1 GCA_023391315.1 Bacteroidota bacterium
GCCGCCGAGTGATTGAATAATTTTACCGGCAATTATAAATGTTGCAGCGCCAAATAAAGACGGCCATAGCTTTACCCAAAACATGCCGCCGCCAAAAAAATTCGTAAGCCATGCAAAAATGGAAAGCATAGGCGGCACTTCCATAAAGCCAAAAGCAAGGTGATGGCCTTCTGCCAGGTATAAAAATTCATCGCGGTGCGGTTCGTAAACCGGATGTTGCAATAAATAAGGGATGATGATTCTAAGCAGTGCAAGCGTGTATAAAAGCGTATTGGTTTTTTTCATGCTGAATATAGTCTTGCTCAAAAATCGTTAATATTTTTTGAGCAGGAATACCGCTGAACAAAAAAATGCTATTATGAAATTAAAGTCTTGTCACAGCCAGCCACATTGCAAATGCAGCAAACAATTTTTATTACGGTATATATGCTGTTATAATACCAAAGGGTTCAATTCAGAATCAGCAAGGGAACCAACAGGTTTCCCGGCCAGCCATGTTTTCAAATCGTTTTCCTGCCATTTATTTTTTGGCTTTGCAATTCTTGCATCATCAGCGAGATAAATAACCGTCATTACCTCACGCATGATATTGGAATTGTTGCCGGGCGCATTATGAATGGTAAAGCCATAATGCCAGGTTGCATCGCCGGCATTCATGGTTGTGGCACGGGATATTTCAAACTTATTATCCTTCACATATTTATTAAACTCTTCTTCTGATTCATCGGATATTTCATAATTAAACACGCTGCCGCTTACATGTGAGCCGGATGCAAACGTGAGCATACCCATGTCAACAGTTATGTCAACCAATGGCATCCACATAGTAATTGTGTTGGTTGTATCCACCGGCCAGTAATATTGATCCTGGTGCCAGGGCGTAGGCCCGCCGCCGGGCTCCTTGTATAAAGCCTGGTCATGGTAAATGCGTACATTTTTCACACCTAATAAATCAGCAGCAACTTTTGCAAATCGCTTTGATAAAACGAATTTTTTAACCGCATCATCATTACACCATAAATTCATAATCTGCAAAAAAGCTTTGCCATAGGTATCTCGGTCTTCCATTTTACGCTTTTCCGTATTGTATTTTTCTGCGGCATTCCTTATTACGGCATGATAAACCTCAGCTTCTTCTTTGTTTAATAAATTTCTTGTAAGCGTATGCCCTTTTTTACGAAATTCTTTTATGGTTTCTTCAGAAATTTTTACCTCGTTATTTATATCGGGCAATGATGTGGTCGTAAGCATATCTTTATTTTTTATCAAATTTATCCATGATGATTTATTTCTAAGGTTTGTAATTAAAATTAACGATAAATGAACTGCGCATGGTAATTTTCCTCACACAAGCTGTTCTGAACAGTTCGCGGATAAATGTATATAGCGCGGTTTCAATGAAAAATTAAAACTTGGTTGATAAAAAAGGATTTGCCCTACCTTATCATTATAACCCTGCTTATAAAACATTTAAATCAAAAATGCAATTAAGCCCGCTGCAATACAGCAAGAGGATTATGAATGTGTAATTGGTTGATGGCTGACAGATAACAGATAACAATTGACAAATGTTAGTTGATAGTACTCAGAACATCAATCTATCCATTAGGTTCACTGCTCTAATAATGATAATGTATGTTTTATACGATTGATGGTTTCTTCTTTTCCCAATACTTCTGCGATGTTAAACACATGCGGGCCAAATTTTCCGCCCACTAACATTATGCGTAAGGGCAGCAATACATCGCCAGGTTTTATCTGGCTGGCGGCTGCAAGTTCCTTAAATGAATTTTCAAGCTCATCATGCTTCCACAACGCCGGCATTTCATAAACACGAATTAATTCTGCAAAAAATTGCTGTTTATGTTCATTCCATTTTGGTTTGATGGCATTGATATTTATTTCTTTGGGCGGGTGAAACAAGAAAGATGACTGCTGCACAAAATCGGGCAATAACGTACAACGGTCTTTGACCAGTTCAATAACGGTTTTCAATTTTTTATCGTCATTCACTTCAATGCCTGCCTGTGATAAAGTTTCTTTCACTGTCAACAGTAATTGGTCAACTGTTAACTTCTTTATCCACTCATGGTTGAACCATTTTGCTTTTTCATAATCGAACTTGGCACCAGCTTTATGCACCCGTTCTATTGAAAAATTTTCAATTAGTTCATCCAGCGTAAAAATCTCTTTTTCGGTTCCATCATTCCAACCCAATAATGCAAGAAAGTTGATGAATGCTTCAGGCAAGAAACCACGCTCACGAAAACCTGCTGTAAGTTCACCGGTTTTAGGATCGGTCCAGTTCATGGTAAATACCGGGAACCCTAAACGGTCGCCATCGCGTTTGCTTAATTTACCTTTGCCATCGGGCTTTAATATTAATGGCAGATGCGCCCATTCGGGCATGTTGTCCAGCCCAAATAAATATTGCCACAGTAAAATATGAACAGGAGAAGATGGGAGCCATTCTTCGCCGCGAAAGGCATGCGTTACTTTCATTAAATAATCATCCACCACAACTGCAAGGTGATAAGTGGGCATGCCGTCAGCTTTCAATAAAACCTTATCATCCACCTGTGATGTATTAAAGTTTACTGCGCCGCGGATCATATCCACAAAACCTATTGTTTCATCATGTGGCATTTTTATGCGGATAACATGCGGAAAATTTTCAGCCAATAATTTTTGTACTACACTTTCGTCGAGCGTTAATGAGTTTTTCATTTCGCTGCGGGTTGCCTGGCTATATTGAAAATTAGGGACGGTTTTCCTTTTTTCTTCCAGTTCCACAGGCGTATCAAATGCATAATAAGCCTTACCTTCTTTCACCAGTTGCTCCGCATATTGTTTATACAATTCTTTTCTTTCACTCTGGCGATAAGGAGCATATCCGCCGCCATGCAAAACGCTTTCATCAGGCTCAAGCCCGCACCATTTCAAACATTCAAAAATATATTCTTCGGCGCCGGGCACAAAACGGTTCTGGTCGGTGTCTTCAATGCGTAAAATAAAATCACCGTTATGATGTTTTGCAAAAAGATAATTGAATAATACGGTGCGCATGCCACCGATATGCAGGCCGCCTGTGGGGGAAGGTGCAAACCGCACCCTTACTTTTTTGTTCATGGCACAAATGTACCTTACCGCAAAACCCTCTCCAAAGGAGAACGGCAAAAACTTACGGAAATTTATGGAAGATAAAATGCACACTGCGGCCTGTACTTCAAACAATAACTGATCCTGCTGATTGTTTAAAGTAAATAATGCAAATCATTTTTCCATTTGAATGCCATCTGTATCATCCAGCCGTGCGATAATGCCCCATCCATAAAAATAATTCGCAAGACCGATAAGTATTTCATTTTTTCCTTTCCTCAATGGTAATTTAATAGCTGCATTTTCTATCATGCATCTTCCGGCATTTTTCTGTTGCGGTGTTCCGAAATAGTTTTTATCAACATATAAAACCTGGCCATTGACAAACACCCAAACTTCATCGCTAAAGCCAAGCCGAAAAATTTTATCCTGGTCTTTATCTGATTCAACTGTGGTTTTCAGCCATGCCGCCCTGCGTGCATCATTTTTTTCATGACCATATATCCTGCTGAGATTTATAATGCCGCGGCTTTCTGCTTTTATAGCCGTCCATTGAAGCGTACTGTCTGGCAGCGATGATCTGTTTAATGTGCCATACATGCTCGGCAACTGTATTACCAGGTCTTTACCAAAAGGAAAATCTATTGCGGGGCTTACCCACCATTTTCTTAAATAGCGTGAATCATTATAAGCAGAAATATAACCTGGCTCGCTACTTAACCCTTCTGTAGCATGAGGCTTTATTACAAGATTTGCATAAATAACATTTCCTGAAAGGGATATGCTGCCTGAATCACGCATGCTTTCCAGTTCAGGTATCACCAGCGCCGGTATGTTCATGTCGTTTACATAAGCTTTCATTTGCCTGCCTGAAATAACGAGTTTTATATGATTCCATTTATCCTGGTAAATAACAGCACCTGCCTGGTATTCATCAGAGAGGTCCCAAATGCTCATGCCATCTGTTACTGCAGCATATTGCAGTGTTGTTCTTGTAGCCGGGCTCACCGGACCAAAAGAACGGATATAGAAATTATCCGCATTTTTTTTATCTCCCGACATTCTGAAATTTATACCCGGGAATCCCATACCACTCAACTCCACATCAAATTCTATAGCACCATTAGTAAATATATAATTCTTTAAAAATACCTGGGAGCCTTTGCCATCCTTTCGTCTTATTGCCTGTGTGTTTTTATAATTTACAAATTCAGTTACTGATGTATCATAATCCCAATAAGCCGGCTGCATAGGTATTTGTATGAGTTTATTTTGTTGCCCTGCATGCTTAGCTTTTGTGTTTTGCGCAAAAAGCTGCAGAGTAATCAATGCAAAGCATGTTACAGCAAATGTTTTTTTATTAATGATAGCGTGCAAATAGTTCATAATATTCTTTTAACTGTAAATAAGAAATGTGTTTAACCGTTAAAGCGTTAGCTATTGTATATTGATATTATAAAACTATTTTGCTGTTTTGCAATGCCGAAAGTATTTCGACGAATGTTGGGATATATTCGATGAATATTACAGATGGAATTAAGTGTGTTTGAATTGAAATCTTTATCCAGCAAAGGCAGAGCACTTTGGAACGTTGATAAAATCCTTCCGTAGAAATTATAACCTATACTTTCAATAATACGTTTTTGCTGCCTGTTTGAATCATGTATCTTCTTTACCACACCTTGTGCCGCCTCAAAATATTCCCGAGATTTGCTGTATGATCGAGCTTAAAATATTCAGTAACCATAGTGAAATTGCCCATCCGCGCCGCGTTAGAAAATATGTGCTTATATGGTGCAGTAAAGGCGGGCTTACCATTATAGTGGATGAAAAAGAATTGCACTTAAAGCAGTATGATGTGCTCACCATTACGTCGGGGCAAATTCATTACATAAAAGAATGGCAGGATGCGGATGGCTTTATTCTTGAATTTACGCTTGATTTTTTTTGCAAAACTGATAATGACATAGAACTTATTTTTCAGAATGGTTTGTTCTGTCATTTTGATATGAATGAAGTTATTGCCATACCAAACCCCGTTGCTATTCAGTCGAACCTTTTACAGATACAGCAGGAACTGGAGGCGCAGCCTTTCCAATACCTTATTACTGTTCATTCCCGTATTGAATTAATTTTAGTAGAAATAAACCGCGTCAAAATTGAACGCGGGGATGAGATATGGAAACCCGATGCGCTGTTTCTTAAATTTCTCGAACTCGTGCGCAGTAATTTTAAACATAATTATTCCTTAACTGAACTTGCCCGGATGTTGGGAACCACAGAAGCCAGGCTGAACGAACAATCAAAATTGCATACCGGGAAAACGGCTCAAAATGTGATATATGGTTTAATTGCCTCAGAGGCTAAACGGTTACTTACTTATCAAGACCTTACCGTAAAAGAAGTAGCGTACGAATTGGGTTTTAATGACCCCTTTTACTTTTCCAACTTCTTTAAAAAATACACCAATATTTCTCCCAAACTGTATCAGCAACAATTCTCAATTTAAAAAATTACATGCTTTTCCCGGAATTCTCTATTCCCTGCAAATGCTTTGTGCGAGAGCTTTGCATTGAATAAAACAATGAACATGGAATTTCAAAAAGCAACAATTATCCGGGCTGCAGATAAAGACGGTGTAAAAATGCCGCGCAGTGAATATGTATTCCACTTATCATCTTATCCTGCCCAACAAAACCTCGGTTTTTATGAAGGCTATTATCCAAATACAGCATTGGATTATAATACGCATTATCATAAAAGAATGACAGAAATATTTACGGTGCTTGAAGGAACATTTTCCTTTATGCTTAATGGTGCAGCAACAGTTTTTTATCGCGGAGATACAGCCATCATTCCGCCTATGTCGCCACACGGTTTCAGGCCCTTGGAACCGGGCAGCAGGCTCCAGTTTATTTTTACGGGCGCAGGTAACAGGGAGGATTTCTTTAAAAACCTTGAAAGCATTGCCCATGGTAAATTACAATTAAATTCAAGTGAACGCGAAGCTTTCTTCAACAGCCACGATCAATATTTTATCTGATTAATCCTAACAATTAAAATTTAACCATGAAACAAAGAATTAATTTTGGCAAGGTGCTGCCTGCTGCTTACAATGCAATGGAATCGCTGGATGCGCTTACATATAATTCATCCATTAATAAAGAATACCGGGAATTGATAAAGATTCGTGCGTCACAAATAAATGGTTGTTCTTATTGCACAGACGCCCATTCGTATGATGCATTAAAAATAAATGTGCCATTACAGAAAGTGTTATTGGTAAGCGCCTGGCGTGAAGCAGGAAATATATTTACAGAAGAAGAAAAGCTACTGTTCAAAATAACAGAAGAGGTAACGCTGATTCACCAGGCCGGCTTAAGTGATGAAACGTATACAAAGGCAATTGATGTATTTGGTGAACAATTAACGGTGGAAATTATTATGGCTGTTATTACCATCAATGCCTGGAACAGGATTGGTGTTGCTTCACAGCTTCATCCGGTTGTAAGAAAAATCAGCGCTGCATTAAACTAAATAAAACATTATGCTCAACACTGCAATAACACAGGCAGAAAAAGCAAAAGATTTGCATAACCTGCACCACACCGGCAAATTACTGTTGCTGCCAAACGTGTGGGATGTACTTGGTGCCAGGCTTTTGGAAGACACAGGCTATAAAGCTATCGCTACCGCCAGTGCAGCTGTAGCTTATTCCAACGGATATAATGATGGCGAACAAATTCCTTCTGCGGAAGTGCTGCGCATTCTTACAGCCGTTGCAAACAGCGTGCATGTTCCCGTAACAGCCGATATTGAAAGTGGTTATGCTGAAGATGAAAAACAGCTTGAACATAACATAAGGCAAATTATTAAAACAGGAATTGCCGGTATTAATATAGAAGATACCGATAAGGAATCACATACTTTATTGCCGGAAGAGGTTCAATGCAGGAGAATAAAGCTTATAAAAGAAATAGCGCTTGATATGGAGGTGCCTTTATTTATAAATGCAAGAACAGACACCTTTATACATGCGAAGAACTTTCATCCGGCACAGCAACTCGTTGATGAAACCATAAAGAGAGGTAAGGCATATAAAGATGCAGGCGCAGATTGTTTTTATCCCATTCTCATGCAGGAGCAGGCGCATATTAAAGCGGTTGTTGACGAACTGGAAATGCCTGTAAATATTTTAATGATAGCCGGTATTCCCAATTTGCAAACATTGGAACAAATGGGTGTGGCAAGGGTAAGCCTGGGGCCGGGTTATTTGAAATATGCTTTAAAAGCAATGAAGGATATTGCCCTGAAATTGTTACGCTTTGAAGGCATTGAAGAAATTACAGGAAACGATATTACAAGCGATTATCTCAAACACCTGGTTACAGGACTGTGATCAAATATTAGTGCTTTATCGCCCGCAAGTTCATAATAAAAATCACCGGCAATTTACCGGTGATTTTTATTGTAATGTATTATTGAATTATAGACGAAATGTTTACCAGATATAAATCCTGTCTTTTTCAGGAAGGTACATTTTGTCGCCGGGCTGCACATTAAAGGCATCATAAAAATGCGGATTATTCATGAGCGGGCCGTTTACGCGCCACATGGGAAGTGAATGCGGATTATTGTTGGCCCATAAGCGCATAAATTCATCTTTCATTTTTACGCGCCAGATTCTGGCAACGGAAATAAAGAACCGCTGGTCTGGTGTAAAGCCGCCGATTTTTGTTGTATCATGCCCTTCTTTTGTCATTTTAAACGCGTCGTAAGCAACGGCAACGCCGCTTATATCGGCTGTATTTTCGCCAACAGTCATAGCACCTTTAATATGCACGGTATCTAAAACAGTAAAGGTGTTATACAAGTCAATTACCTGTTGTGTTTTTGCTTTGAACTTGTCATAATCTTCTTTCGTCCACCAGTTTTTTACATTACCATCTTTATCAAATTGTGCGCCCTGGTCATCAAAAGTGTGCGTCATTTCATGGCCAATCACCATACCAATGCCGCCATAGTTGAGCGCATCATCAGCATTATTATCAAAATAAGGCGGTTGTAAAATGGCTGCTGGAAAAACAATTTCGTTGGCTGAAGGGTTATTATATGCAGTTACGGTAGATGGTGTTGTAAACCATTCTGACTTGTCAACAGCTTTGTTCAATTTTGCAAGCTGGTATTGATAATTGTTGGAAGCGGCCGAAACCACATTCTCAAAATATTTATCCTTTGCCGTTGTTACGTTACTGTAATCTCTCCATTTGTCGGGATAACCGATTTTTTTAGTGATAGCAAATAATTTTTCTTTTGCTTTTTCTTTAGTACTGTCACTCATCCAGTCCAGTTTATCTACTCTTGCTGCAAACGCTTTCTGCAAATTATTTACGAGTTCCAGTGCACGTTTCTTTGCATCTTCACTGAAATATTTTTTTACATATAACTGTCCGAGCGCTTCACCCAACGATTGGTCAATAACATTGGCTATTATTTCCCCACGTGCTTTTTGCACAGCCTGTCCGGATATTACCTTGTTAAACTCAAATGCTGCGTCTGTAAAGGGTTTGCTCAATATATCTGCATAATTATTCAGGGAATAAGCTTTCAGATAAATTTTCCAGTCATTTATGGGAATCGTTTTGAAGGCTGCATTCAGCTTATCATAATAAGCAGGTTGCGCTACATCAATAGAATCTGTTTTCGCACCCAACTCATCCAATACATTTGGCCAGCTGATATCAGGTTGCCGCTTTGCAAGCGCTGCGACAGCCATCTTGTTATAGTTGGCATTTATATCACGTAACTCAATATTGGTTTTATGTGATGCAGCCAGTTGTTTATCGATGTTATAAACAATGCCGGCATTCTTTGTTGCTGTTGCTGCATCGCTGCCTGTAAGTTCAAATAGTTGGGCAAGATATGTTTTGTAAGCCTGCTGAATAGATAAGGTTGAAGGATCTGTGTTAAAATAATAGTCTCTATCCGGCAGGCCAATGCCGGTTTGATAAAGATGGGCAATATTTAGGCTGCTGTTTTTGTTATCTGCACCTACATAAAAACCTATGACAGAATTGTTGTAAGCCTTTGCTTCGTTTGCAACAAACTTTATTAAAGAAGTAATATCGGTTATACTATCAATTCGGGCAAGTATTGGTTTAACGGGATCGTAACCGCGTTTATTAATAGTATTTGTATCCATGCCTGAAGCGTAGAAATCACCAAGCTTTTGTTCAATGCTCCCATCGGCATTACTGGCTTTTGAAACACTGTCTAATATGCCCTGTAACCGTAAGCGCTGCGGATAATTCATAAACATGTAAGCACCCACGCCCGACTGTGAAGGTGGTATCTGCGCTGTATCATACCACTTGCGGTTTACATACATGAAAAAATTATCGCCGGGTTTGAGGGAAGAATCGATGCCCTGTATATCCACCATATTTTTATCAGGAATATTATTACAGGCTGCTAATGCGAATACTGTTGCAATGAGGAATAATGATCTTTTCATAAACAGATGTTTTGTGTAAGAAATGGCCGGATAAATCACGGCTTACATTTATTACTGCAGATATTCAAATTGATTTTATTCATCGAAGATAACTTTCAAGGTTCAATGTTTAAAGCTCACAGCTTCAAATACTGACAATCTTCTTGCTGCAACCAAAAACTATTCTTGAATATGTTATGGCGAAGTAAGAAAGTATTTTTATTTTACATGATAATAATTTCTTTTTTTCCAACGCTAATCTGAAACAGTATGGAAGAAAAACCCAAAGTATTTATTGCGTCTTCAAGTAAGGCATTGCCTTTTGCCGGCGCCGTACAACGCCTTATAAAAAATGATTTTAAAGCTTATGTTTGGAAAGATGTTCCTAAATATACATCCATAACATTGGTTGAATGGATATTGCATCTTCCTGAACGTTATGATTTCGGCATATTTATTTTTTCAGGCGATGATAACATTATCATGAATGATGAAAGGCATATTGTTGCCAGGGATAACGTGCTTTTTGAATTGGGTTTATTTGCTGGCAAGCTGGGCTTTGACAGGTGTAGTGTTTTAAGACCCGATATACAGGGCTTTCACCTGCCTTCAGATCTTAATGGCATATTTGAAGAAACTTTCGAGAACCCGGCAGAAAATGATGATATCATTTCTAACCTTCGCACTGCCTGCGATGAAATAATGCTGAAATTTAAAGCGAAATGGAAGCTGGTTCTTGAAGAAAGAAATAAAATAATTACCCCCGAGCGTGTAGCCGCAATTTGTTACAGGAAAAATGACAACGGTTTGTACGAATTTTTGCTGGTACGGTCTTCCAGTGGCAATCGTTTTGGGTTTCCCAAACAACCCTATGACAAAAGCGGTGTGCAAACACCTATTGAATCAGCCATTGAAATAGCAAGGAAAGAAGGCGGTGTGCTGGCACGAAAAGCAGAAGGCGCACCTAATCTTAAGCCGTTTAAATATAAAAAAGAAAGCGATGATAAAATTGTGAATTATACGCCTTTTTTACTGGAAGTTTATAGCTCGAGCCCCGCAACAGAAAGCGAAAAAAGGGTACCCGAATTTTTTACACTGGGTGATGTTTTTAAACAATTACGCAGTAATCGTTTTGACGACGAAAGCATTAAAGCATTGGAGAAAATTATTTGCCAGTGCTATAACTGGCTGCTTGGGGAATGAATAATTTATGGCGCTGATATAACAGGATGCAATATCAATGTATAAGATTAATTAAGTCGCGCAGGTATATAATTGCGATTAACGCACCAGTTAAAATGTATAAGATTTTATTTGCCTTTTTAATATTGATGTTCATAGCCTATTCGTTTTAAAAAGCGGCATAGAGTTATGCTGATTGGCCGCTAATATTTTTCCTTGTCGAATGAACGTGAAATATTATTGACCGTTTCGCTGCTTAAATCTTTCGATGCCACAATAATCCTGTAAGCAAATTTTACGGATTGCCCTGGTGCAAGTATATAATTCAACTCTTCTTTTCCGTTACTGAATACATTCCGGCCCAGAGGGTTTAAGGCAAAAAGCCCGTAACCGCGGGCATGCCAGTAAGTAGGATATCCAACGTTACCAGGATGATCGAACATGGCTATAGTAATTGGCTTCCCGTCTTTAATACCCTTTAGCATAGTCCAGGGCGCCTTGCTGCTCCACACGCTGTCGCCCTTAACTCCAAAGCTGTTATAATACATGCCCGTAACTGAATTATCGCCTGAAGGATCAACTTTTGTTTCATTGCCATGCGCATCTACAAAAACACCTGGTTCTTTAGAAGGCATTTCCAGCTCCCGTGCCACCCGTATTGCAAAAAAGCCATCCTTAACATCTTTAAAAACAACTTTTTTATCCAAGGCGGTTAGTGTAGTTATCCTGTCGATAATAAAAATATCATTCTCAACTTTAAAATGATAAGTTGTTTGTTCATTTAAGAAAACAACACCGGCATTATTTACCCATTTCGCTGTAGCTGTAAGCAATGCTTTATCGCCATGCGCTTCATTGGATATAATTTTTTCATGTATGATGCTTCCATACTGATCTTTTTTTTCAGCCGGTATGGCGGTAGAATTATTCCAGAAATCAATGCCGTTTACCGATTCATAATTCATCCATATACCCACATGATGCGGATGGTCGGTTCTTTCGCCCGGCCTCGGTGTTACAGGATAGCCGCGGGTAACAGTAATGCCATCAACCGTGTTTACAGGAAAAAGCACGGGCTTGGCTACGGAATCATAATGACAATAAGCGGTAAGTAATTTCCCGTTATACAAAACATCAACCTGTTTTTTTTCAGGCTGTTCTTTAAATGTAAATCCCTGCTGGGCAAAAACTGTTATTGAAAAAAAACAAAAACCAAATATGGCAAACATGTTCTTCATTGTGCAATGTTTAATTCGTTTGTAGTGTCCGGATGAAGATACAGAATATAAAACGGCAAACAAAAAAGGGCAACTCAGCTGCCCTTTTTGTTTGCCTGTAATTTAATAATTTATTTATGGAGGAATGTGGTGCCTGTTTCTGTTACATTACCTATTGATACCTGTACATTGTTATAAACAGTATCACTAAAATTATTGTTACCGTCAATTGCAACATTATAGCTGCCTGCTGCAAGGCCATGTATTAAAAATTCGCCGGTGATTGCATCGGGCATGGCGGATGCAATTGTATCTGCACCGCTAAGCACATACACCCAGGGTTCAGCTTCAGGTGGTAAAACAATGCCGTTTACAGAACCGGAAGCAGCCTTGGTATAAACACGGATAACAGGTTTAAGGATATATTGATTATTGCCTGTAACAACAATTGATTTGGAAGCGTCAAAATCCGTCCATATTGCATATTCAACGCCGGGTGTTAAAGTAGCATCTACATTGAGCTTTAACCCGGATTCCTGGGCTGAAGGGGTTTTTAATGGATAATTTATACCATCTGCTACAACAGTATTGTTCTCACCTAAAATAAGCCGTATTTGTGTTATTTTCTTTGAAGCAATTTTTTCCCTTGCAAGAAGTGTATCTCTGCCATTTGTGAATTTTAAAAGATCATGTACGCCCGGCGAAACCATTTTAATATTGTGCCATGCATCACCCGCATCATCGCTGTAGTGCACTTCAACACTTTGCACATCAAGGTTTACTTTATCATATTCACCCGGATCATCTGTAAGATAAACACTGAAATCAGTTTGCCCCGATGTGCCGGCATCATCATTATTGTTTTTAGAACAGGAGCATAACAGCACAGCGGCAAGCAGGAATAACGAAACACTTTTCATAGAATAAATTTTTTCGGGAAATAGCAATATGCATGCCAGTACAACTATACGTACCTATTAGGCCGGATAAAAGTTAATCCATATAATATTTCCAAATAATATGTGCTGAGATTTTACGTAACTTTAAAAGGTAATTTATTAATCACTGTTAAAGCTTAATCTTATGAAACTACCATCTTTACGCATTGGTAATTTTTTTAAGGTGCAATCTTTTTATGAAGATGACCTGCACCGAACCCGAAGGGTTACCGAAATCAGCAGGAACCAGGTTCAGGTAGATGGCAAATGGGTTAAACCAGACCATCTTATTCCCATCAGCATTACAAAGCAAATTTTGCTGCATTCAGGCTTCACGCAATTTAGCTGGATTACAGACTCGTCTGTTTTTGAATGTGATCATTTTAAATGCATGCTGAATGATAACGGCGTTAGCCTGTTTTGTGATAACCTGAAAAACCTGAGGCCGGTTAAGCATTTACATGAATTGCAAAACCTGTACTTCGATTTGACGGGCGAAGAGCTGCAAACGAATTTTAATGCGATTAAATCACCTTCTGAAAAAGAACCTGCATGAAGTAAAAAATTACACTTGAAAAAAAGGCTGGCATCCCCAGCCTTTTTTTATTACACAGGCATAAATCTTTCATTTCATACAAACAAAAAATTGATTTTTTTATAGAACCTTATTTCAGATACAGGCCCTCAAACATTGCTAATTCATTTGCGCCATTCAAACAAAAAATTAATGCCGGCGGCATGTTAATTGGCACTAAATATGATTTCCGTGGTAAAGCTGATAAAGCTTCGGCATTACCATAAAAACCAACTTCCCTATTTTTGCCTTTTAAAATAAAGTTTATATGCAGGATGATATCCGTAACAATTGGTCAATAGAAGAGATTTACGAAATATACAATACACCCGTTCTTGAACTTATTTTAAGAGCGGCAAACGTTCACAAAAAATATAATGATACGGCTGAAGTGCAGGTGTGCACTTTGCTGAGTATTAAAACAGGCGGCTGCACAGAAGATTGCGCTTACTGCCCGCAGGCTGCCCGTTATAATACCGGCGTAAATGTGCATGCATTAATGAAAAAAGATGAAGTATTGGCTTATGCGCAAAAAGCAAAAGATGCTGGCAGCACCCGTTTTTGCATGGGCGCAGCCTGGCGCGAAGTTCGCGATAACCGCGACTTTGACCGTGTTTTGGAAATGGTGAAAGGGGTGAATGAAATGGGTATGGAAGTGTGTTGCACGCTTGGAATGTTAAGCGAAACACAGGCACAAAAACTGGCCGACGCCGGTTTGTATGCATACAACCATAACCTTGATACTTCTTCTGAATATTATGAGCATATTATTACAACGCGCACTTATGAAGATCGTTTGGATACTTTGGAACATGTGCGTAAAGCCGGCGTGAGTGTTTGCTGCGGCGGCATAATTGGTTTGGGTGAAAAACATGAAGACCGCATAAAAATGCTGCATACATTATCTACTATGCCGGAGCATCCGGAAAGTGTGCCGATTAATGCATTGGTGCCTGTTGCCGGTACGCCATTGGAACATAATCAGCATGTGGATGTGTGGGATATGGTGCGCATGATTGCTACGGCGCGTATTCTTATGCCGAAGGCAATGGTGCGTTTAAGCGCAGGCCGCACCAGCATGAGTGTGAGTGAACAGGCTTTATGTTTTATGGCCGGGGCTAACTCTATTTTTGCCGGCGATAAATTATTAACCACGCCTAATCCAAGCTTTGAAGAAGATGATGCCATGTTTAATTTACTTGGCTTAAAACCAAGAGTGGCATTTAAAGAAGAAAAAGAAGTTGCTGAAGAAGTTTTGGTG
>JAEWBD010000433.1 GCA_023391315.1 Bacteroidota bacterium
AAATAATATCAACTGAATTTATGCCAATCACTTTTCTTGCCGGGAATTGCTGCTGAATAATCTCTAATGCCTTTTCATCTTTATCACATCCGAAAACAGGCACAACCACAACATCATTTCCGATATAGAAATTGGCATAGGAAGCAGGCAGCCGCTGGTCTTCATAAACCACTGCATCGGGCATAGGCAGTTCAACTATATTTAGTTGCCTGCCATTTAACAGCCGCATCGCTTTAAGCTGTTTTAAATTATGCTGCAGCAATCCATAATTTTCATCAGTTTTATTTTCTTCCACTACAGCAAGCACCGTGTCTTCATTTATAAAACGAACGGTATCATCAATATGACCATCCGTATCGTCGCCAACAATACCTTCATCTACCCAAAGAATTTGTTCAACGCCATAATATTCGTGTAAATAATTTTCAATCTGCTGCTGGTTTAGTTGCGGGTTCCTGTTTGGGTTTAGTAAACAGGCTGTTGAAGTGAGCAACGTTCCTTTGCCATTAAATTCAACCGATCCGCCTTCCATTACAATACCCGGATAAAACACCGGCAATTTCAATTCTCTTGCAATTAAAGTTGGTATCACATCATCCAGATCGTAAGGAGGATATTTATTGCCCCAGGCGTTATAACCCCAGTCAACTATAGCTTTTTCTCTTTTCTCTGTATTAACTACAAAAGCAGGTCCATGATCACGGCACCAGGCATCGTTTGTCGGGTGCAGAAAAAACTTCACCCGCTGCATGTTTACATCTTCCTTTACTAACACCTGTTCAGCAAAAGTTTTCATTTCTTCATCCACTACATTAATGCACACCTTCTGCCCTGCCGAAACCGCTTTTATAAATTGTGAATAAGGTTTATAAATTGTTTCAATTTTTCCTGGCCATGAGGCTTCCTTATGCGGCCAGCTAAGCCACATAGCTTCCTGCGGCGCAAATTCTGCGGGAAAGTAAAAGCCGAGTTGGCGGGGAGTTTTAAAGTCCGGAAGATTGGAAGACGGTAAGTCAGCAAGACTCTTAGACATACGTTTATTATTGAGTTTATTCGAGTGAATTTCTTAGTGCATTGATATCACCAGGATTTCCTGTAAGGGTTAAATTGATAAAAGTGCTTATAATCTCACGAACATTCTTTCCTACTTTTCCACTTTAATCAATAAACCTTTTCGTTATCTGCTCATAAGAGTCGATCCTCCTGTCGCGCATAAAAGGCCAGTGCGTTCTGTATTGATCGGTTTTATTTGTATCAATATCTACCACAAACACTTCTTCATTATCATGCGAAGCTTTATAAATAAGGTTACCAAAGGGATTGGAAACAAATGAGCCGCCCCAGAATTTCATTCTTCCATCCTGCTCCAGCCCTACCCTGTTTACACTTACCACGTGCACACCATTTGCAACGGCATGGCTCCGCTGAATAGTTTGCCATGCATTGTACTGTTCATCATTGGTCGCTTCATCCTGGTCTGTTGCCCAGCCAATGGCAGTTGGATAAAATAAAATTTCGGCGCCCATTAACGATGTGATGCGGGCTGCTTCGGGATACCATTGATCCCAGCATATTAACACACCAAAGGTTCCGTATTTTGTTTTCCAGACTTTGTAACCTAAATCACCCGGCGTAAAATAAAATTTCTCATAATAGGCTGGGTCGTCGGGAATATGCATTTTACGGTATTTGCCAAGGAAAGTTCCATCCGCATCAATAACCGCTGTTGTATTGTGATAAATGCCCTGCGTTCTTTTTTCAAACAGCGAAGCAATAATTACCACATTCAGTTCTTTTGCCAGCGTGCAAAGCGCATCGGTGGTTTGGCCGGGAATAGGTTCTGCCAGTTTAAAATTATCATAGTTTTCTTCATCGCAAAAATACAGCGAGGTGAATAGTTCCTGTGAACAAATAACCTGCGCACCTTTAGCCACCGCCTCCCTTATTTTTCCGGTCATTTTTGCAAGGTTAGCCTGCTTGTCTGCCGTACAGCTCATTTGTATGCCAGCCACTTTTATCATGTAAAAAAATTTAAGCTGCAAAAATAGCTATTCAAAAAGATTATCAGGTTCAACATAATGTGAACGTTATATTTATTCCATTGCTGTTTAACTTAGCTGCTTAAATTAACAGCATGAAAAAAAGGATTACATTTTTTGCAGCACTTTTCTGCATCGCATTTTCGGCCCAAAGTTTTGCCAATGATATTTACGCAATAACCGTATATCATTTTACCGATGCTTCGCAGGAAACGGCCCTGGATACTTATCTGCAAACAGCATATCTGCCGGCACTTCACCGAAAGGACATAAAAAATGTTGGTGTATTTAAACCAATAGCAAATGACACGGCTGCCGACAAAATCATTTACGTAATTGTTCCTTACAAATCTTTTGATGAATTTATGAATTTGCCTGACCGGTTAATGACTGATAATCTTTATAAAACCGCCGCAGCTTCATATTTAAATGCAGATTATAAAACCCCGCCCTACAAACGAATGGAAACAATAATGCTTACGGCGTTTCCTATGGCACCGCAATTAACATTGCCGAGCCTTAAATCGCCAAAGGCAGAACATATTTATGAATTGAGAAGCTATGAAAGCGCCACGGAAAACTATCATAAAAGCAAAGTGAAAATGTTTAACCAGGGTGGCGAGGTTAGCATATTTAAAGATATTAATGCCAACGCTATATTCTATGGCGATGTAATTACAGGCAGCCGCATGCCCAACTTAATGTATTTAACCAGTTATGAGAATATGGCTGACAGGGATGCACACTGGAAAAGCTTCCAGGATAATGCTGAATGGAAAAAGCTGAATACAATGGCTGAATACAAAAACAATGTATCGAAGGCTGATATTATTTTAATGCATGCCGCTTCTTATTCTGATTATTAATAAAAAAACTGCCGGCTATAAGTGCCGGCAGTTTTTAAACTTTATACAGGTTAAATTATTGCACCATAAAACTAAACCCAACATTTCCCCAGGCCAGTGAAACCTTTCCATCCGTACCAACGGTAAAGGTCATCTTTTCAGAAGGCGTTTGCTGCGCAACATTCGGAACATCTACCCGTAAAATATCGTCGGCATCTTTATAGTTAAAAGCGCCCCATTGTTTCCATGTTTTATTAAATATAATCGTCCAGGTGTCGCCATTCCATATTGAAAACAGGCCATATTTACCGGCCGGTAAATTCTTGCCATTAATAGTAACGTCTTTATTTACTTCAAACACAGTAGCATCATTGGCGCCTGTTCGCCAAACCTTACCCTGCATAGGTTCTACTTCTTTACCAATTTCTCTGCCTTTAACGGAAGGCTGGCTATAATTAATTTTAATTTCAACGCCGTTGGATGTGGTAGCGGAAGCAGTTGCGGGTGGACTGGCAGGCGGTTTTTTATCCTGCGCTTTGGCGTTTATACCCATAAGTAGTATGCCTGAAACTAAGGCAAGCGATAACAGTTTTTTCATAATGATGTTTTTATTGAGAATTTACCAGCAAAAATTAAGCAAAAACCTGTGAAATAAAAGAAAAGATGATAGTTTGGTAAAATTTTATTCTAAACGGTAAATTCCAAATTACAATCCGCATAAAATTTTTTATAGTTTTTAAGCTGGCCTGATTTTGGCTGCCTGCGGGGCACAAAAAACCGTACTCATGAGAAAACTTCTACTAGCTGTGGCTATGCTTATTGCAGGATGTTCCAAAGAAATAAATACAAAGCCCGTTATAGCTGCAGATGATGACATAAGCAGCGTAACTGCAACAACAGACACTTATCTCCCTCTTACAACAGGCACCACATGGTCTTATACAAATATAACAAACGGTGCTGCCGATGAATCCAAGCTTACAGTGCTTGACCAGAAAAAAACTTTTAACGCTAAATCTTATACAGCCGTTAATACCTATAAGGACAAAAAAAATGATACGATTTATTACAACCAAACTTCACATAAATATTACATATACACGAAGGAAGAAACCGGCGATGCTGATGCCGTAGATCTTGAAATTTTATTTTTGGATGATAACCTGGCTGTTGGCAAAACATGGCAGCAAAAAGCCGGCTCTGCCAATGGCGTTAAATTAAAATGTTATGGAAAAATCCTGCAAAAAAATATTACCCTTAAAGTAAATGGTAAAACATATAATAATGTTATCCATAGCTATGTTGAAATAAGAAAACCCGTTACATTTTTTTATATTGTTGTGTATAAGCAGGATTATTATGTTGCGAAAGGCATAGGGATTATAAAAAATGTTTCCAGGCAAATATTGCCTGCGGGCCCCACTACCACTACCGACATTGACAGCTATATTATTAAATAATCACCTCAGCCAGCCTTCGTCATCCGGCCTATACCAAATTTCTTAGCATTATCTTTATGCCCTAATTGATTTGTATATGGCAATAACAATGTTAACCTGCCCTTCGTGCGGACATGAATTTGAACCTAATAATGTAATAAGGGAACAAATTGAACATGAGCTAAGGTCTAAAATGAAAGACTGGCAGTTGAAGAAGGAAGAAGATTTCAGAAAAAAAGAATCGGAATTTCAAAAACAATTAACCGCAAAAGACGATGAACTGAATAAGCGGCTTGCAGATGAAAAGCAAAAGCTGCAGGCCGATCTTGAACAATCTCTCAGGAAGTCTTTAAGCGCGGATTATGAAAATCAAATGAAAATGCTGCAGCAGTCCGTTGCAGCTAATGAGGAAAAATTGAAGGAAGCCCGGCGCAAAGAGTTTGAATACATGCAAAAAGAGCAACAGCTAAAACGTAAAGAGGAAGAACTCGAATTGAATATTCAAAAGAAGCTGGTTGAAGAAAGGGAACTGCTTGCTATTGAGATAAGGAAGATTGAAGATCAGAAAAAAGAACAATTGGAGAATGATTATAAATTAAAGCTCGCCGAAAAAGAAAAACAGCTTGAAGATCAGAAAAAACTGGCAGAAGAAATGAGGCGTAAGGCGGAACAAGGCAGCATGCAACTGCAGGGCGAAGTGCAGGAATTGATGCTCGAAAACATCCTGCATAACACGTTTCCGCATGATAAAATTTTGCCTGTTGGAAAAGGGATTCGCGGGGCCGATTGCATACAGGTGGTTTGTAACCCGTTTGGCAACGAATGCGGCAAAATTATTTATGAAAGCAAACGAACTGCAAGCTTTGGCGCCGACTGGATTGACAAATTAAAAGCTGATATGCGCAGCCAGGGCGCTGACATTGCTGTGATCGTTACACAAACTTTGCCAAAAGACATGGAACGTTTTGGGGAAAAAGATGGCGTATATGTATGCACTTTCACCGAAGTAAGAAGCCTCGCCTCCGTTTTACGTACCAGCATTTTAAAAGTATTTCAGCTTACCAAAAGCCAGGAAAATAAAGGCGATAAAATGCACATGCTTTATAACTATTTAACCAGCCATGAATTCAGCGAGCAGTGGAATGCCATTCGGGAAGGTTTTTTAAATATGAAGCTAAGCATACAAAAAGAACGGGACGCCATGGAAAAATTATGGAAAGTAAGGGAGAAAC
>JAEWBD010000126.1 GCA_023391315.1 Bacteroidota bacterium
AATTGATGTGGATGTAATAATACTTTCCAATAATTCATCGGTTACGCCTGCTCAATTACAAAGGCTTTTTAATTGTAAATATATTATTGCAGACAGCAGCGTTCCGGCCTGGAAATTTTCAAAATGGAAAAAAGAATTTGAGCAATTACATTTGCGCTTCTATTCAGTACCGGAACAAGGTGCTTTTATTTTGAAATCATAGGTCTAAACACACACTCTCATGCAAAAAAAAATATCAGGCGCATTAATTTCTGTTTTTTATAAAGACGGATTGGAGCCTGTTGTAAGAACGCTTGAAAAGCTTGGCATAAAAATTTATTCTACCGGCGGCACACAAAAATTTATTGAGGATCTTAATATAAAATGTATCCCCGTTGAATCGTTAACCACTTATCCTTCTATTCTAGGCGGAAGGGTTAAAACGCTGCACCCGTCTGTGTTTGGCGGTATTTTGGGCAGAAGGGATATTGAACAGGATCTACAGGAAATGGCTCAATATAAAATACCTGAAATAGACCTGGTGATCGTTGATCTATATCCTTTTGAAGAAACGGTGGCGCAGCATGCTTCACCTCTATTCAACGGTGATAACAGCGGTGTTGAAAAAGCCATTATTGAAAAAATTGATATTGGCGGTCCTTCCATGATTCGCGCAGGCGCTAAAAATTTTAAAGATGTATTGGTTATTGCGGCCAAAGAAGATTACCAGCCGCTTGTGTCTTTATTGGAAACGCAACAAGGCGAAACCACGCTTGAACAGCGCAAACAATTTGCCGCCAAAGCATTTGAAGTAGTTATGAATTATGATATAGCTATCAGTAATTATTTCAACCAGGCATTATTTAATCCTTTTCACGAAAAACAGGGATTGAGATATGGTGAAAACCCGCATCAGCAGGCAGTGTTTTACGGTGATTTGAAGAATTGCTTTAATCAATTGCATGGTAAAGAAATATCTTATAACAATCTTGTTGACATAGATGCTGCCATCCAATTAATAAACGAATTTGATACAACCACTTTTGCTATAATCAAACACACCAATGTTTGCGGCGTTGCGCAGCGGTCATCCGTAAAAGATAGCTGGGATGCTGCTTTGGCCGGCGACCCAGAAAGTGCATTTGGTGGTGTGCTTGTTTGTAATAAACCCGTAGATGCGGCAACTGCATCAGCTATTAATGAAATATTCTTTGAAGTGCTGATTGCACCTGCTTTTGATGAAGATGCGTTACAAATATTAAAGTCGAAAAAGAACAGGATTCTTTTGCAGCTAACTGGCGCTTATACTCCGCAAATTCAATATAAATCTGTATTGAATGGTACATTGGTGCAGGATAATGATAAAGGCAATTTTAGTGAATGGAAAGAGGTTGGCGGCCGTAATACAACGCAGCAGGAGCATGACGATCTTGCATTTGCCAACATTGTTTGCAAGCATTTAAAAAGCAATGCCATCGCTTTAATAAAAAACAGGCAACTGGTTGGTAAAGGCTGCGGGCAAACAAGCCGTATTGATGCTTTGCGGCAGGCTATTGAAAAATCAAAACAGTTTAAGTTCGATCTGAAAGGCGCAGTATTGGCAAGCGATGCCTTCTTTCCGTTTAATGATTGTGTGCAATTAGCGCATGCCGCAGGCATAGAAGCGTTTATTCAGCCGGGCGGATCGGTAAGGGATAAAGACAGCATTGATTATTGCGTGCAAAATAACCTTGCAATGATTATTACCGGTATGAGGCATTTCAGGCACTAAAGCATTTTCAAATTAAATGTATTATTGATACATTATAGCAAATTGCTTATTGCATAATTTCTATTGAACTTTCAAAAAAAATTTAACTAATTACAACGATACTGGCTTCATTTGCATCTTGTTTAATAGCAGTTAATAATTAAAGCAATTATTTTAATTTGTGAAATATGCTTGGGAAAATTTCCGGTTTACTTTTTCTGCTATTAATAAGCTTTCTGCAAGGACGGAGTCAGTTTTGTACTGAACTTGGCCAAACACCAAAAACGGCTTTCCCGGTTTGTGGTGTTCAAACTTTTCACCAGACAACTGTGCCTGCCTGCAGTAATCAGAAAATTCCTGTGCCCTGTTCTGATGGCGTTGATTATATTGATTTTAATCCTTTCTGGTACAGGTTTACGTGTTATAAAACAGGCACGCTGGGTTTTGTAATAACGCCTGAAGACCTGGGCGATGATTATGACTGGCAGCTTTTTGATATTACCGGCCACGATGCTTTTGAAGTTTATATTAATGCTTCCCTGTTTGTTACCGGAAACTGGAGCGGCAGCTATGGTATAACCGGAACTTCCGCAAGTAATGCAAATAATATTAGCTGCGCTTCTAATCCCGACGATCATCTAACCACTTACAGTAAAATGCCTACAATTACGGAAGGGCATGAGTATTTATTGCTGATAAGTCATTTTTCAGGTGATAACCAAAGCGGTTACGATCTTGAGTTTAAAGGGGGCACTGCCAGCATTGATGACCCGTTAAAACCACAGATGCTTGTGGCCGAAGCAGCCTGTTCAGGGCAGTATATTACCCTGAAATTGAATAAAAAAGTACAATGTTCAAGCCTTGCCGCAAACGGCAGTGATTTTACATTGTCTTCTTCTTTGGCTAAGGTTAAATCGGCAACAGGTATTGACTGTAATAGTTCGTTTGATATGGATTCTATTAAAATCAGTTTAGATAAACCACTGCCACCCGGAAATTATTCATTAATTATTCAGAATGGCGGTGATGATAATACATTGCTTGATAACTGTGCCAATAATATTCCTCCAAACTCAGAAATATCATTTACCGTTTACCCGGTTGCACCAACACCTATGGATAGCATTGCACCGGTTGGATGCGCACCCGACGAAATAAAACTTGTTTTTAAAAACCCCATGTTGTGCAGCTCCATTGCTGCCGATGGAAGTGATTTTGTTGTTACCGGAACAGCGCCGGTTTCAGTCGTATCAGCAGCAGGCGAAAATTGCAAAGATGGGGTAAGCAGTGTTATAACAGTAAAGTTGAATAAGCCAATTCAATTTGCCGGCAATTTTGTAATCACACTTAAAGAAGGAACAGATGGCAATACAATTTATGATGAATGCGCACAGGAAACGCCCGCCGGATCTTCATTAAGTTTTGTAACGGCTGATATCGTTTCGGCCGATTTTAGTTATCGCGTGGGTTTAGGTTGTGTGAATGATACTTTATTTTATAGCCACGATGGCAGAAACCAGGTTAATAATTGGGATTGGGTATTTGATGTAAACGGCACAAGCGGCGCCAGGGATTCTTTTTTTGTTTTTAATGATTATGGCAGCAAGCATATCAAATTATATGTAAGTAATGATCTATGTTCTGATTCTGCCGCTGCTGATATATTGCTCGATAATGAATTGGTATCGCGTTTTAATATTTTGCCTTCGCCCGAATTATGCCCTGAAGATCCTGCACAGTTTGTTGATTCAAGCATTGGTAAAATTGTAAGCTGGTACTGGAATTTAGGCGATGGCGCGGTTACAATTATGCAAAATCCCTCCACCAAATATTATCCTTATCCCTTAACGAGGAATGGAAGCACTTATCCAATATCGCTTGTTGTTAAAAACGATCTTGGCTGTTTTGATACATCCTTTCAAAACCTCAAGGTGCACTATAGTTGTTATATTGCCGTGCCCGGTGCATTTACGCCAAATGGAGATGGGCTTAACGATTATCTTTATCCGTTAAATGCCTACAAGGCCGACAACCTGGTGTTTCGTGTATATAACCGCTTGGGCCAGCTTGTGTTTGAAACAAAAGACTGGACTAAAAAATGGGATGGAAGAATTAACGGTTACCCGCAGGCGGCGGGTACATATGTATGGATGTTAAGTTTTAAGAACCGCGATACCGGACAGGCCTATTCATTAAAAGGAACAACGGTGCTGATACGATAATAAAAATTGAACATAACTGTAAACTTTAAATCCTCGCTTAAAAATGGAAGAAGTTATTTTGGTAGATGAACAGGATAAGGAAATTGGCGTGATGGAAAAGATGGAAGCCCACCTGAAAGGCAGGCTGCACAGGGCTTTCAGTATATTTATATTTAATGATAAAAATGAAATGTTACTGCAGCAGCGGGCAACCGGTAAATATCACAGCGGCGGTTTATGGACGAATGCCTGCTGCAGCCATCCAAAGCCTGGTGAAAGAATTGAAGATGCAGCAGCAAGGCGGTTAAAAGAAGAATTAGGATTTGAAACGCCGATCGATAAAATTTTTGATTTTACTTATAAAGCCTCGTTTAATAACGGTTTAACGGAACATGAATTCGATCATGTATTTGCCGGCGTTTACAATGGCGAAATGAATATAAATAAAAATGAAGCAGAGAATGTTTGCTTTCGCTCAATGGAAGAAATTGAATCTGACCTGCAAACGCATCCGCATAAATTCACTGCATGGTTTTCATTGGCCTTCCCTCGTATAAAAAACTGGAAAAATACTACTTCGGTAATTGCCTGATTGTTGCGTGCAAAAAAAAGTTTTTATAATAGGTTCTGGCATTGCAGGTATGGCTTGTGCCATACGGCTTGCTGCAAGTGGTTATGAAGTAAGCATATTTGAAAAGAATAATTATGCAGGCGGAAAAATATATTTGATTGAGCAAGACGGTTACCGGTTTGATGCCGGCCCAAGTTTATTTGTTCAGCCTGAAAACATAGAAGAACTGTTTAAGCTTTGTAATGAAGACATGCATGAATATCTTCCTTACAAGTCTTTGGAAATTAGCTGCAAATATTTTTATGAAGATGGCGTGGTAATAAATGCATATACTGATAATAATAAGCTTGCCAATGAAGTTGAAGCAAAAACCGGCGAGCCGGCGCAGCATATAATGGATTACCTTAATGAATCAAAAAGGATATATACGAATATTGGCGAAATATTTCTGAATAATTCATTACATCAAAAATCAATATGGCTTAGTACGAATGTGTTGAAGGCTTGGCTTCAAACAAAGTTTTCGTATGTATTTTCAACATTGAACGATGCCAATAAAAAAAAGTTCAGCCATCCGCATGTTGTGCAATTATTCAATCGCTTTGCAACCTATAATGGCAGCAGTCCATATAAAGTTCCGGCAATGCTGCAACTTGTCCCGCATGTAGAATTTAATGAAGGCGTTTTTTATCCAAAGGGCGGAATGATAGCTGTAAGGAATGCTTTGTATAAGCTTGCCTGTAAAATGAATGTGCAGTTCCATTTTAATTCGCCGGTTGAAAAAATTATAATAAAAGATAATAAGGCAACCGGCTTATTTGTAAACGGACAATCATTGCATGCAGATGTTATTGTGAGTAACGCTGATATTTATTTTACTTACAAATTATTGCTGAATGATATGACTAAAGCAATGGAAGTTTTAAAGCAGGAGAGAAGCAGCAGTGCTATTGTTTTTTATTGGGGTATTAAAAAAGAATTTCCGCAACTTGAGTTGCACAATATTTTTTTTAGTGACGATTATGAAGCAGAGTTTAATAGCATCTTCAAATCAAAAACAGTTTATGCTGATCCAACCATTTATGTGAACATTACAGCTAAATGTGAACCTGGTATGCATGCACCTGCCGGTAAAGAAAACTGGTTTGTAATGATAAATACTGCAAGCGGTGCAGATTTTAATGATGCTTCCATTCAATCATATAAAAGAAATGTTATTGCCAAACTTAACCGCGTGTTGCAAACAGATATTGAACCATTAATTGAAACAGAAGCTGTATTGCACCCGCAAAAAATTGAAAAAGAAACCGCAAGTTTTGCCGGCGCTATTTATGGTTCAGCCTCAAACAGCAGAATGGCAGCTTTTAACAGGCATCCTAATTTTTCTAAAAGCATTCACGGCCTTTATTTTACAGGTGGAAGTGTTCATCCCGGCGGGGGCATTCCACTTTGTTTAAAGAGTGCCGCCATAACTTCAAACCTAATTATTAAAAACAGCGGCCAATAAACTAAACGGCATGATCTTAAAATCAAATCTTAATAAAGCTGCATTATTCATTGCCTTATTGTTTCATATATGCGGGTTAATTGGTATTTTACTTACGCCTTATAAAGAGTGGTTTATAAATAGCACACCTATTCATCTTTTATTAATGACTGGTTTGCTTATTGTAACGCATCTCAAAAAGAACAAACATTTTTTTTTATTTTTCTTGATCACCTGCATGGCTGGTTTTTTAATAGAAGCGGCTGGCGTAAACACGGCTGCTGTTTTTGGAAAATATATGTATGGTGAAACGTTGGGTGCGCAATTATTTAATGTGCCGCTTATAATTGGAATCAACTGGTTTATTATTATTTATTGTGCCGGCATGTTTACACAGGCTTATGAAAACTATACGTTGCGAAGGTTAAGCAAAGGCGGCTTTTCAATAAGCAAACAACTGCAGGCGGCTTCTTTTATTATTGATGCTGTTTTTCTTACCGTAATGTTTGACTGGGTTATGGAACCTGTTGCTGTAAAACTTGGTTATTGGCAATGGCAAAATAGCCATATCCCGCTCTTCAATTATATAAGCTGGATAATTATAAGCGCATTATTGCTTGCCCTTTTCAGGAAGTTGAATGCCGGGAGCCGCAATATATTCGCCGTACATTTGTTTATAATACAGTTGTTGTTTTTTTTAGTGCTTCGAACATTTTTATGAGCCTTCTTATCTACATATTATTCGGCGTAACGGCTTTTATCTTTATGGAAGGCGTTGCCTGGCTGGCCCATAAATATATTATGCATGGATTTTTATGGAGCCTGCATAAAGATCATCATTTACCCCACAACGGATTTTTTGAAAAGAATGATCTCTTCTTTTTAATTTTTGCTATTCCGGGCTGGCTATGTATACAGTTTGGATGGAGTAGTGAATCATGGTGGGTTGTAAGTATTGGCTGTGGCATAACATTATATGGTATTGCTTACTTTATTGTGCACGAAATTATCATACACCGGCGGTTTAAGCTTTTTGAGAAAAGCAATAACCGTTACATACATGCAATCCGGTGGGCGCATAAAATGCATCATCGCCATTTAAAAAAAGAAAATGGTGAGAGCTTTGGAATGTTGTTCGTGTCCAAAAAATATTGGCAGAAAATAAAACGGGATGAACAGGTTCAAAGAAATAACTCTCCCGTATAGATAATAAATTATTGATGCAAAAAATCAACAATGCCCAAGTGCCCAGTAAATCAGGAGGAAAACAACAATTGTTCCCAGGCAACCGCCGCCCCATTTATAAGCACCATAACCTGCAATTAAAGTTCGTAACCAGTCACGCATAGTTTAAAATTTAGTATGATGTGTTTAAAAATTATGCCATTTTTATAAGCGCAATCGTTTGTGATTATAAGTCTGAAAATATAATTATAAGTTTATACGGTCATGCCCCATTGTGTATCTCAGTTTACAATTTATAATAAAGCGGTTATGGTTGCAGGCATGAAAAAAATTCTCCGGCAGTTATCCAGGCATCAATATAAACCTCAAATATTTAAAATATAATTCATGAAGAAATTAGCAGTTGTTCTTTTATGTTTTACGGTTTTTCAATCAATACAAGCTCAATATGCACCCACATCACAAAACCTTGCAGCCAGGCAGTGGTTTGAAGATGCCCGTTTCGGATTGTTTATTCATTGGGGTCCATTCAGTATTCCGGGCTCCGGCGAATGGGTGATGAATAACCGTAACATTACCGTAAAAAATTATACAAGGCTGATGGATTTTTTCAATCCCATTGATTTTGATGCCGCCACCTGGGTGGCTGCTGCAAAAAATGCCGGTATGAAATATATAACGCTTATTACCCGGCACCACGATGGTTTTAGTATGTGGGATACAAAAGCCTCGGATTTCAATATCATGAATTCGCCTTATAAAAAAGATATTGTAAAGATGATTGCCGATGAATGCCACAAACAAGGCCTGAAGATATTTTTTTATTATTCCCTGCTTGATTGGCGGCGCGATGATTACAGTTACTGGACGGGCAGGACCGGCCAGGGCACCGGGAGAACTATGCATGGCGATTGGAATAATTATATAAAATTTATGGAGCAACAGCTAACCGAATTGCTTACCAATTACGGAGAAGTTGCAGGCATTTGGTTCGATGGTTACTGGGACCAGACTGAACCTGAAGGCGCTGCCGACAGAACGCCAAGAATCGACTGGCATTTAAATGAGATTTATGCACTTATTCATAAACTGCAGCCACAATGTTTAATAGGAAACAATCATCATCTTTCTCCTTTACCCGGCGAAGATTTTCAAATGTTTGAACAGGATTTACCCGGCGAAAATAAAGGCGGTTTAAATTATCAAAAGCCTTCTGAACTGCCGCTTGAATCCTGCGTAACCATGAATGATTCCTGGGGTTTTAATCTCACTGATACAAGTTATAAAACGCCAAAGCAGTTAATAGATTTACTGGTGAGGGCAAGCGGCTATGGCGCTAATTTGCTGCTCAACATCGGGCCAATGCCAAATGGCAAAATTCAGCCGGAGTTTCTTGAAAGAATGGCTTACATGGGCAACTGGATAAAAACGTATGGTGAAAGTATTTATGGTACAAAAGGCGGTTATATGCGCCCGCAAACATGGGGCTGCATTACACAAAAAAACGATACCATGTTTGTGCATGTGCTTGATAATAATGTTACTTCAATAAAGCTGGAAAATTTTCCTTTTAAAAAAATTGCCAAAGCTTATTTGCTGAAAAATAACGCTGCGGTGCAAACGCAGTTATCTGGTGGCACGCTCACAATTACGGTAAGCCCTGCTGCAGCAAACGAGCCCGATGAGGTAATTGTTCTTGTAAATAAGAAATGATATTTTAAGGTTACCGGCAAATTTTTTCATGGCATCACGGTTGCGTCGCATCACTTGTGCCGTATGTTTTCATGGCAGCAATGAACTGCTTCATATAAAGGCATTCGCGTAATTTTGACCGATGTTTTATACGCCGGCCATACCATTATGGTTTATGAAATTAAATCCTTCAATGGTATGGAAGATGCCGGTGAAGGAAAAGGTATTGTTTCTCACGTTTGACGATGGCCCGCACGAAACAGCAACGCCGTTTGTGCTCGACCAGTTAAAACAATACGACGCCAAAGCCACATTTTTTTGTATAGGCAAAAATGTAAAGGCATATCCCGGAATTTATAAGCGCATTTTAGATGAAGGGCATTCAGTAGGCAATCATACTTTTAACCATCTGAACGGCTGGAAAATAAAAAATAAGCAATATGTAAGAGACATTGCTGAGGCAGCAAAATACATAGATAGCCATCTTTTTAGACCGCCTTACGGCAAAGTTTCCCCTTTCGTTGCTAAAATGCTTACCAATAAACTTCAATATAAAATTATAATGTGGCATGTGTTAAGCGGTGATTTTGATGAAAAACTGTCTCCTGAAAAATGCGCGGAAAACGTATTAATATATAGCAAAGCAGGCTCTGTTATAGTGTTTCATGATAGTGCAAAAGCTTGGTTAAGAATGAGTTATGCATTACCGAAAACATTGGAATATTTTAAAGGACAAGGGTATGAATTCAGGGCAATTCTATAAAAAAATGAAGGCCAAGGTAGACACCTTAGCCCGTTTTTAATCCGTACCCTATGAAAACTAAATCAAAAATAAAGAATTATATATTCATAGCTAAAAAATAGCTACAATAATTTCAAAAAAATTTTATGCAACTTATAGATACACATTGCCATCTATACTTGCCTGACTTTAAAGACGACTTGTCTGACGTTTTATTACGAGCCGAATCCCAGGGTGTTAACAAGTTCTATTTACCTTGTATTGATAGCTCTGTAATAAATGATATGTTAACATTAGAACAGGCATACCCAGAAAAATGCTTTTCAATGGCCGGATTACATCCCTGTTCGGTCAACAGCAATTTTCAACAAGAATTAAGCCAAATAAGAGATTTTTCTACAAAAATCTCTTTCCCTGCTGTTGGTGAAATTGGCCTTGATTTTTACTGGAGCACAGAATTTATGCATGAACAATACCAGGCTTTTGAAATGCAGATGCAATGGGCGCTTGAGGAAAAACTACCCATCGTGATTCATACGCGTAATGCAATGAAAGAAACAATTGATTTTGTAAAGCCCTTTTCAAATAGAGGTTTGCGGGGCATCTTTCATTGCTTCGGAGGCTCTTATGAGGAAGCGGCTAAAATAATTGACATGGGTTTTTTGTTAGGCATAGGAGGCGTACTTACCTATAAAAAGTCGGGCCTCGATCAAACGTTATCAAAGATAGGGATTGAACATATTGTGCTGGAAACCGATGCGCCTTATTTAACGCCGGTGCCTTATCGCGGCAAGCGCAATGAAAGCAGTTATATAAAAATCATCGCCCAAAAGCTGGCTGAAATTAAGCAGGTTACATTGGAAGAAGTGGCTGCTATCACCACTGCAAATGCAGAAAATATTTTTGGCAAGTAAAAAGCCATTATTTTTGCCGCCCGAAATCGGGGAGAGGTGTCCGAGTGGTTGAAGGAGCACGCCTGGAAAGTGTGTATACTCGAAAGGGTATCGCGGGTTCGAATCCCGCT
>JAEWBD010000022.1 GCA_023391315.1 Bacteroidota bacterium
GGCATTAAGGCTGCCAACAAATTCGCAAACGATAAAACAGCCGACTGGTCGTGGTGTGGCATATTTACTGTTTGGGCAATACGCAGTATAACAGGCAAGGGAAGCTGGAATGCCGGCCCGCAGGGCTTTGGAGATAAAAAAGGTGATATAACCAATGCAAAAAAGGGCGACATTATCAATATAAAAGCAGCCTCTAATCCAAACAATCATCACTTTATACTTGCACAGGATATTCCATCCGATGCAACAGACAGTTATGTTTTATATGCGGTTGAAGGGAATATAGATTTACAGGGTATTAAAGCAACGCATCGCTGGAAGCTCAGTGATGTATCGGGTTATTATTCAACAGTGTGATGCCTGTTTATTTGTATACTTTATTTAATTTTAAGTACCCTTAAGTAATCATCATTAACTGCAACAAGAATAAGCTTTTCATTCGTTACAGTTGTTATCATCTTCATGTCTTTTACATCGCCGGCAATTTTAAAACCTGATACAACAGGTGAAATTGCTTTAAACTGTTTTTTATTATCGCCTTTTAAAAAGCAGCCGTACGATGCATCATATCTTCCTGTTGCAACTTCTGTTTGATATTCATTACCGGCTAGTAAAATATCTTTAATACCGTCGTCGTCTATATCAGTGCATATAATAGCGTTTACCGGTGCAAACTGCGCTTCAGCAGGCAGCGCATGCATTTCAAATTTACCATTGCCTTTGTTTTCTATCCAGCAACTGCGGGTTTCACTGCAGGTTAAAACCAGCAGGCTTTTACTGTTGCCAAAAATTTTATCAGCAGTTGCTGTTGTAAAATCTTTATTGGTCGCAAATTGTTTACTTATCAATGGCACCTGTATTGCCAGTTGATTTTTATTTATGGATGGATATAATTTTCTTTCTCCATCTGCATCTTTAATATAGTAAAACAATACAGGATCAATACTTCCGTTTTTATCAATATCATCTGCATATAATTTCATGGGATATTGAGCAGATGCATGATAGTTACAATTCGTTCCTAAATTTCCGGCAATAAAATCCGTATCGCCGTCGCCATCAACATCTGCTGCAACAAGGCTGCGCCATAAACCATCCATATGCTGCAAACCTGTTGATGCAATAGCTTCAGTAAATGTTGAACCATTATTTTTAAAGAAGCGTATCGGCATATACTCACCGGTAATAATCAAATCGGAATGTTTATCGTTATCATAATCTGCCCATTGCGCTGCGGTTACCATGCCCGCTTGTGATAAAGCCGGGCAAACTTTATTTGTTACATCCGTAAAAATGCCTTTATTATTTTGTAACAAATAACTGTTGGGCGCTATCGGATATTGTTTGGAAACACGCCCACCAATAAACACATCTGTATCGCCATCGCCATCGTAATCTGCAATGGCAACACAGCCGGCAATGGTTCTTACGTTAGATGGAATTGCATTGCTGCGTAAGGTAAAATTGCCTTTGCCATCATTCAGGTATAAACGCGGCTGGTAATACACAGATGTGTCATTGAAACGCACGTCTCCGTAAGTGATTAATAAATCAACATCGCCATCGCCATCAGCATCAAACAAAGCACTGGCTGCATCTTCTTCAAACTTGGAACCTTGTGTGAAATCTTTTCCGTTAAAAGCCCCGTTATTTGTTTGTGTAAAAAATTTTCCGTTTGAATTAAATCCACCGCCGATATAAAAATCGGCTTTGCCATCGTTATCAATATCGCCTGTAGAAATGAGTGGCCCTAACTGCGAATATTTTTGTGGTAATAACCGTTGCTCTGCATAATCATTAAATATATAATCGTTGTGTTTATACGCCGCATTTACAGCAGCAGTAACATCAATGAAAAAAGATGGATTGATAATAGCAGATGGCTGCCATGTTTCGTTTGCATTTTTTTGGTGCAAAGTATAAGTGGAATCAGCATTTATATTTTGCAATACTTGCTTTTTATTGTTCGGCCAGATAATAACAACTGAATCTGCCTTCGCATTATTCCCCATGCCGAATAAAAGTTTTGTATCAACAGAAGATAAATAACCACGAACCGGGTATTGTTCCTGCATCTGTGCTGTACCATTTGAATAAACAAAAAGTTTAGCGCCAAAACCATTTGTGTTTAAGCTATCACCTTTTAATAGGAAACTTATACTGTGACTGGTTTTTGGCTTGCCCGGCTGGTTTTCATTATTGATTAAAATATATGCTTCTTTATTAATGTTGTTCACAACCAGGTCAAGATCGCCATCATTATCCAGGTCGATATATGCTGCTCCGTTTGATAAAGAATTTTGTTTGATGCCTGATGAATCTGTTATGTTTGAAAAAGTATAATCGCCGTTATTGCGGAATAAGTAGTTGTGAAGCTCTACATGATTGAGCGCAACCAGTTTGTCTTTTAATATTTGTCTTGACTGTCCCCCACCCATATCATTATCATTTGTTTGGCTGAGGGAAATAAAATCCGCATTGATAAAATCCCGGCCGATGCCATTGGTTATGTGCAGATCTTTATAGCCATCATTATCGAAATCTGCCAAGAGGATGCTCCAGCTCCAGTCGGTTTCGCTTATGCCTGCCAGTTGCCCAATCTCGCTGAAAAAGGGGAGCAGTGTATCACCTTTGTAATAGTTGCCATTATTTAATTGCAGCATATTGCGCGAAAATTCCGGCGCATATCCCATCTCTCTTTCCTGTTGGTAACGGTCATAATTCATGAAAAAGAAAGTTTGCTTTTTGCGGTAATTGTCTTCCGGCATCATATCAACCGATGCAAAATCAAATTTGTTATCGTTGTTTATATCAGCAGCATCGCTACCCATGCTGCTGTAGCTCTGGTGTTTGGTGACTGCATCAAGTATGTTGCTAAAAGTTCCATTTTTGTTATTGAGCCACAGGTCATCATTCGAAACAAAATCGTTGCTTACAAAAACATCAGGCCATCCGTCCATATTAAAATCGCAAACAGAAACACTCAGGCCATAACCATCTTCTTTTATACCCGCTTCCATTGAAACATCTGTAAATACCGGATGCCCGTTTTTATTGCCATCATTTCTATAAAGCCTGTCATTTGCAGGAGAATTGCCGGTTATATTTTTCCTAAAAAGATAGTTGGCTGAATAGGATGCATTCAACATGTAATTGGATAAATACATATCGAGATCGCCATCTTTATCATAATCAAAAAAAGCAGCCTGTGTTGAGTAGCCGGTATCAGCCAGGCCGTAGTCGGCAGCCTCTTCTTTAAACGTATTATTTTTTTGATTGATGAATAGCAGATTGCGTGCACGTGCATTTGAGTTATTGCTGTAAGTGCATAGATAAAAATCATCGTAACCATCTGCATTAATATCAACCACGCTTACACCGGTTATCCAGTCTTTGGTAGCAACACCGGCGCCCGCAGTTATGTCTTCAAATTTATTATCGCCTTTATTCAGATAGAGCTTGCTGCTAACCTGGTTGCCGCAAAAGAAAAGGTCTTTTAGGCCATCGTTGTTTATGTCTGTAACACCAACGCCGCCGCCCATGTAGGCAAATTCGTTTAAGGCTTCGCCTGCTATTTTTGTTTCATCAATATCATTACTGAACGTTATACCTGTTTGGGTTGAAGGTAAAAAAGTAAATAGCTGTTTTTGCTTTTTTGCTTTGCAGCTAAGCATGATACAGGAGACTATTAAATAGAAAATAACATTGCTATATTTCATACAATATTAATTAATAGGCTTGCTTTAATGATGTTGTTCAGTATGATCATGCATAAGCTGTTTGCCATGTGTAAAATCAAATCGTTTAAGTTGATAGGTGTTGTAATTTCTATCGCCTTCACGTATTTTAATATTTGTATTTGAAGGCAGGTTTTCAAACACCTGCACCTTTCCGGTTACGGGCCATGTTATTTCAACTTTGTCAACAGCAGTTGCACCGCCAATGCCAATATGTTGAAGCAAAGGATTGGCGCCAAAGCTGCCGCCGCTGTTTACATCGCGGTAAACAGAACGTGCTGTATTGTTGTCTTTGAATGTAACCTTTATTCTTGCACCGATGGCTGCTCTATTTGAAATTGTTCCTTCAAGGGAAAGATTTATCCAGTGATTATTATTTTGGCCGGGGTTTAAATACAATGAATTTTCATAGGCATCGCCCGAATAAGCGCCACCCATTTTTATATAGATATCCTCACTGCCATCGTTGTCAAGATCAACAAAAGAAACGCCGTGGCCTTTTTGCAGGTTGCCAACGCGGGCAGCCGTTGTAATATCTAAAAACCTTTCACCATTTATGTTTTTAAATAATTTATTTGGCACTGCCGATTTAAGATTGGGGTTGCCGGTGCCGAGATAAAAATCGAGGTAACCATCATTATCTATATCGCCGAAATTGGAACCCATTGCAAAAGCAATTTTATTTAGTCCCACTTTGGCAGATACATCTTCAAATGTGCCATCATGTTTATTTCTGAATAAAAAAACCTTGCCTGCATTGTTTACGGGGGCGTTGGCGGCTTCGGCACCTGCATAATAAGCAAGCGATTCGGTGAATTCATAACCGCACACTAAAATGTCAAGCCAGCCGTCATTATCATAATCCCAAAACCATGTGGGGAAGCTGCGGCTGACGTTATTGCTAAGGCCTGACTGTTTGCTTACATCTTCAAACTTTACGGCACCGTTCTTAACCGAAATGTTTTTCAATAATATTTTATTGCCATTTAATGTAGAAATAAAAATATCTGTTAATCCATCGTTATTATAATCGCCGGATGTAACGCCCTTTACAAACTGTGTTATAGCGCAGCCTGCTTTTGCCGCGGCTTCGGTAAATGTGCCGTTTTTGTTATTCATATACAATTCGCATGGATGCATTTCGCCTCCGGGTTCTGTTTCGTTGCCTATAAAAACATCAAGCCAGCCATCATTATTAAAGTCGGCCCAGGTTGCCGTTTGTGTTGGATGAAATGAAAGCAGGCCGCTTTCTTTTGTAACATCGGTAAAAGTGCCATTACCATTGTTTCTTAATAAAGAATTGGGGCTTTTTCCATAAGCGCCTTTCCAGCCGCCCCTTGTTATAAAGATGTCTTTGAAACCGTCGTTGTTATAATCTGTTTGCATCATGTTAAGGCCGCCGGTTAAATTACCTAGCCAGGACGAATCAGCGATATCAGTAAAAGTGCCATCAGCGTTGTTCCTGTAATAATGCATTGGCTCGCTGAGCGACCAGCTGCTTATTACTATATCGGGATAGCCATCATTATTAAAATCATCAACAATATTGCCACCTGCCTGGCATTTATAGTTAAGGCCAATGTTTGCCGCTACATCAATAAATGGTTTTACACTATGCAGGCTGTCATCATTTTTTACAGCTAAAAGAAATTGCGGCGGCACCTGTTTGGGATATGCGCCTATTGTCATATAAGCAATATTCAATAACCATTTTGATTCAAGGTCGCCGGGGTTATCCATTAATACCTGCGTATATAATTCAATGGCTTTTTCGGAAGGTGTTTTGTTTTTATGAATGCCGCCATTTGCAATAGGATAGATGCAGGATGCTGCACTGTGGTTATTAATGCAGTTCATTCTTTCGCCTAATCTTAAATAGGAGATGGCAAGGTCTTTCAGGATGGATTGCCGCCGGTCGAGATCACCGCCGGTTTTACCAAGCATATCCTGAAAAATATCAATTGCTTCTTGTTCTTCTCCCAACTGTAAAAGTGCATTGGCTTTTTTGTTCAGCGCCTGGAATATCATCTCTTTATCAGAAGTGTTGTTCAATACGGAGTCGCAAAGTTTTACCAAAGCATACGGGCTGAAAAGATTGTTTGGATTGTTGTATTCTTTTTCTTTTGCCTTCAAAATATCAATCATGTATTGATTGGGCAATGGTTTCTGCTTGCAGGAAGCAAGAGATATTGCGAAAAGTAAAAGTATAATTATGCCTTTTTTTGACATTGCGCCCTTCTTAAAATTATTATATCAAATAAAAGAATTCAAATGGAAATATATGTGAGTTGTCAATAAAAAAATAGAGGCTACCTGGTAGCCTCTATTGCATTGAAAACGATCATTAATTTATTTTACCAATGGATTAGCGGCTGTTTCGCTGGCCGGGATTGGGAAGAATTCTACCTGCCCGGGTTTTGGATCAGGGCGGATGGATGGATAATAACCTTTTGCCCGCCATCTCAAAATGTCAATATTGTTTACTTCTTCACCACATAATTCTACTGTTCTTTCATGCATTACAGCTGCAATTGCCTGGTTTTTTGTTGCAACTGTAACCGGAGGCATATTTACACCTGGCCTTGCGCGCACTTCGTTTATGTATTTGGCGGCATTGGCCGGTGTGCCGGCTTCTGCTTCACATTCAGCAAGCATCAATAATACATCGGCATAACGGATTATGCGCTGGTTTAAACCATCCGGATGAAAACCATCGGCAGTCCAGTCAAGAATTGAATATTTGCGATATACCCTTTTTTTCTTTACGCCATTCCTGGTACTTTGGGCCACGTTCATTCCTGATTCAGTAAGTTGTGTGCCTGTTTGTGTGCCCGCCATGGTTTCAATCATGTCGCCGGATTCAAAAAAGGTATATTTATACCTTGGGTCGTTGGGCTCAAATTCATCCAGTACCGCATCGGAAGGAACTACGTTGCCCCAAACTATTCCATACTCCTGGCTGCGCATAGTACTTGCGTTTGCGGTGGGGCCTTCACCTGTATAACCCCAGTTAAAGTTATTATCGCCTTTATCCACAAAAGCTACCTCAAAAACAGATTCGGCATTGTATTCATTCCCTGTTGCAATCTGGTTGCCTCCCAATTTAACGTCTCCATCAAAATTATGCAGAAAAGGTACGAGGCTGTATTTGCCGTATATTTTCAAGAGTGCATCTTTGGCTGCTCCATAATCGCCTTTTTGCATTTGCACTTTGCCAAGCATGGCATAGGCAGCGCCTTTTGTTGCGCGACCAGGCTGGGATTGAGCATCGGGTAATTTAGCTGCTGCATCTGTAAGATCACTTATTATTAAAGAATAAATGTCGGCGGCAGCAGATTTCCCTTTATAATCGGATGGTGTTGCAATAGGTTCTGTGTACATGGGAACATCGCCCCACATTGTTACCAGTTCAAAATAGGCCCATGCCCGCAGGAATTCGGCTTCTCCAACCGATATATCTCTTGATGCCACATCATCTGTTACGTCAGACGCTTTTGCAATAACGAGATTAGCCCTGTTTATCATTTGGTAACATCCACTCCAAACGCTCGTGATTACGGTATTGGAAGCGGATGGTGAGGCTTGCTTCAACAGCTCAGCTCTTGGAGCTTCCAGTTGAGAGCCGCCCGCTGCGGTTTCGGCGCCCCGCATATCGTGCGTGAAAAACCATTCGCGGCCAACCAAATTGCCGGCGCGTAAAATAGAATATATACCGTTTACGCCGTTTTGCAACTCGGTAGCGGTTTTAAAATAGCTCTGTACAGTGGGATTATTCTGGTCGGTAACATCCAGTTTTTTATTACAGGCTACTATGGCAGCTGTACCTATCACAGTGGTTACAGCCAGTACCGTTATGTTTCGTTTTATATTATTTGGTTTCATCTTTTAATTTTTGTGTGTTAATCAGACGCTTGCTTTAAACACAGGCGTTTTTTAAAAGTTTACGTTAATACCTACCTGATAGCCTTTAGGCTGCGGATATACGGCATAGTCAATGCCATTGGTTAGCGATGAACCACTTGGATTTCTGTTACCCACCTCAGGATCATAGCCGCTGTATTTTGTAAACGTCAGAATGTTTTGTGCTGATACGTAAATAGTAAGGTTCTTAACTGCTCCTCTAGTAATAGACTGCAATGATTTATCTGCAACATTATAGCTCAACATGATATTTTTAAGACGGAGATAAGAGCCATCTTCCAAAAAGCGTCCTGAAGGCCTGGCATTCTGATTAGGATCAGAAGAGACAGCACGGGGAACATTGGTATTTGTATTCGACGGCGTCCAGGCATCTAATACTTTTGTACCGGCATTAAAGAAACGTACCATTCCTTCTGTGGTAGTGCGCAACGCATTGTATATTTTGTTGCCTTGTACACCCTGGAAGAAAACAGTCAGGCCAAACCCTTTATAGTTCGCGCCGGCATTAAGTGCATACGTGAATTTTGGAATAAAACTGCCTAAAAATGTACGGTCATTACCGTCAATAACACCATCACCATTCAGGTCTTTGAATTTAAAATCGCCGGGGGATGTACGGGGTTGTGATGGATCCTGAGGGGCAACCTGTGTTGCATGTTTATCAATCTCATCCTGAGATTGAAATATCCCTTCTATTACCCAACCATAAAAAGATTGAACTGGATGGCCTGGTGCCGTATTGGTAACATTGTACCCTTCCGTAAGGTCAACATCTGAACCGGCTTCTATATTAGTTACGCCTTCTGCCAGGGAAAGTACTTTATTGGAAATAACACTGAGATTGGCTGTTGCGTTCCAGGTAAAATCGCCTTGCGTTTCGTTATAACCTAACTGAAACTCAAAACCATTGTTTCTCATTGCTGCTACGTTTTGATTCACAGTACCGTTTAAGAATCCAAGTGAAGGTGCGATGGGAAGTGCAATGATCAGGTTATCTGTTTTACGCTGGTAATATTCGGCTGATAAGGTGATTGAATTATTCAGCAAGCCAAGATCCAAACCTATATTTAGCTGTTTGGTAGTTTCCCAGTTCAAATTTGAATTACCTAATGCCTGAATTGAAGACACCGGGCCACTTGTTAGAACATCACCAAAAGGATAGTACGCGCTGTTGGAACTAACACTTACCAGCCAGGGTGTATTCCCTAAAACAGTACCATTAAGGCCTGTGACACCATAACCAGCACGTACTTTCAGTTCAGAAATCGTTTCCTGGTCTTTCATAAAATCTTCCTGGTCTATTCTCCAGCCTACAGAACCGGACGGAAAGGTTGCCCATTTTCTGCCTGGAGCCCAAACGGAAAGGCCATCCCGGCGTATGGCGCCGCTCAACAAATATTTTCCTTTATAATCGTAGGTAACACGACCGAGATAGGATATGAGGGAATTTTCTCCAATGAGCGTTTGAACGGAAACATTACTTGCATTATTCAAGGTTTTGAGTTCATTGGAAGCCTGGTTGCCGCTTGCATTTTCATTGCGTACCCGCTGGCCCTGGTATTCATATACAGCCGTTGCCGTTACATGATGATCGCCAAATGTTTTATCAAACGAAAGCTGTTGAGTATATAACTGAACAGTAGAAACTGACCTGTTGTTAGTAATGGTAGCCAGTATGGCGCTTGAGCCGGCTACGGTACCACCATCATTAAATATGGGTGCAAAGCGATAGTCTAATCCATTGGCATAATCAATACCCATTGTGGAGCGAAACTTTAACCAGTCAGTAAAATTTATTTCAGCATATGCTGTTCCTAAAATTTTTGCCACTTTCCTGTTGCCCGGGTTTTTCACAACTGCATCTTCAATTGGATTGGTGGGGTCGCCGCCATCCAATACAGAGTTTACACCCCTAAAGCCATCTGAAGTGGTAGGGTCGTACACCGGCATATAAGGCATCAGTTTAATTACATTCACCAGGTTCGACCTTGTGCCTGTTTCATTATTGTCATAAGCCTGGTTGCCATAAGCCATATAGAGGTTTTCGCCAAAAGTGAAGACCTTGCCAATTTTATGTTCTGAATTTATACGGAAGTTATAACGACGATAACCTACGGTAGGTGAGGTGCCTTTTTGATCAAAAAAGCCGGCAGAAGCATAAAAGCGGGAAACATCGTTGCCGCCACTTAAACCTATATTGGTTTGCGTCATTGAACCTTGTTTAAAATATGCATCCTGCCAGTCGGTAACATTATTACCATAAGTGGTGGCAGCGCCGTCGTAGATGGGCTGGTTAACCCATACCGGATCGTAGCCCGGATCACGCCTGGGCACTAAACTTCCTCTGTAAGCAATAGCATATTGATCAAATTGTTCAGGATTTAGCAGGTCTAATCTTTGGGTAATATCCTGAATGCCATAATAAGAATTAAGGCTTACATGAAATTTGCCATCCCGGCTGCCTTTTTTGGTAGTAATCATAATTACACCACTGGTTGCCCTGGAGCCATATATTGCGGCTGCAGAAGCATCTTTCAATACATCTACAGATTCTATATCCCTTGTATCAATGGTTGAGAGATCGCCTGTAGGGAAGCCATCCACCACATATAAAGGGTTAGAAGCATAACTAATAGAACTTATACCTCTTATAGTAACAATCGGGGATGTGCCGGGGCTCCCGTTGTTTACAACCGAAAGGCCAGGCACACGGCCCTGTAATGCCTGCTGCACGCTTACAACAGGAACTTCATTTAATGTTTTATTGTTAACCGTTGAAATAGCCCCCGTCACGTTTGTACGTTTTTGGGTACCGTAACCAACAACAATTACCTGCTCAAGCTGAGAATTAGTTGAGGTTAATGAAACGGTTATGTTGCTTTGATTGCCCACCGCAATTTCCTGGACGGTAAAGCCTACAGAGCTTATTACCAGCACATCCGCAGGTGATGCGGATATAGAAAATGCTCCGTTTTCATTGGTGGTAGTTCCTCGGGAAGTTCCTTTTACGGTTACGGAAGCTGCGGGTACAGGTTTGCCTGTTTCATCCGTAACTTTTCCCTGTACTGTCTGGGCATTCGCAGTGGTTTGAAATGCCGAGAAAAAAATAAACGTTAAAATGGTCAGTACCTGTTTTCTGGCAACAGCAAACAAATACCTCGTTAGTCGATTTGGCATGTTGATAATCATAAGAGTTGTTTTTAGAAATAAAAAGCTGTATTAGGTTATAGATTAAGTTCAGTGAATACAAATCAAGAATATTAAGCAAACAATTATATCAGTCGTCGTACTAAAAATATTAATGGAAAAACAAAGCAATCATCTATTCCGGATTTGCGATAGTTTATAGAAACCGATTACGGAGAAGACACCTGTTTTTAGCTTAACGCTGCATTTTCATCTTATTTATTTTCTGCACAATTGTTACATTTTATCCTATAAAAGGTCGATTTCGGAGCTAAAGTAACATTTTATTTATTTTAGCAATCGATTGCATCAATTTTTTTTTAATTTGCTGTCAAATTGAAAAAATGGTCACGAAGGATGTATAAAAAGATAAATTCCAGTGAAGCGAATGCAATCAGCTTTTTGTCTCATAAACAAGCAGTCAGTTTAAACAGCTTTAGTCTTAAAGCTGTTTTTAATATGTTCAAAGTGTAAACTACAACTATGATTTTTGAAACAACGAGATTGACCGTGCGGGAATTTACATACGATGATGCCACCTGCTTTTTCCAGATAAATGGCAATGAGACTGTGATGATGCATATAAGAAAAGCCTTGACCAGGACAGCATCTGATAGTTTTCTGAATGAAAATATTCAGTTTTACAGGCAACATGCAGGACTTGGCCGCTGGTGTGTTACAGAGAAAACCGGCCGTAATTTTATTGGCACTTTTGCACTTATTTACCTGCCTTTTGAAGACGAGAAGCATAAAGTACAAATTGGTTATGCGCTGCTGCCCGGTGCCTGGGGCAAAGGCTACGCCACAGAACTAACAATGGCTGGAACAGACTATTATTTTAAGCATCATGCATATTCAGAATTGCACGCTATTACAACCGTGCAGAATGATGCTTCTAAAAAAGTTTTACTTAAATGCGGGTTTAAGGAAAATGGAATAACACAAAATGGAAAGGAATTAGAGCAACGATATATTTTATATAAGTAAGACACGTTTAGAGAACGTGCTCTTTAAAAAAATAGGCCTGCCCTGAAAAGAGCTGGCCGTTGCTAACCTATGAAAAACACCAAGTTAAATATCGTATGTATTAAGTTAATACTTATTTATGTAATCAATTGCAAAGATAATTATATTATTAAAAGTAACACTGTGTCAAATGACACAAACTCCCCACATTTTATTTACCAACAGTTTTTAACACTCTGTTTAATAGTAATTAATGGATGGAATTTTTATCATTCCGCATCAAAAAACCTGATAAGCTTCAATTAATCAAGATCGGATGCAATAAGCTTTAAAAATTCGTTGCGGGTTGGATATTTTTCAAACTCGCCAAAAAAAGCAGATGTAGTTGTTACTGAATTTTGCTTCTGAACGCCACGCATCATCATACATAAATGTTTTGCCTCAATCACTACTGCCACGCCAAGAGGGTTTAACGCTTCTTTTATAGCATCAAGAATTTGTGTTGTAAGCCTTTCCTGCACTTGCAGTCTTCTCGAAAAAACATCCACCACCCTGGCAATTTTGCTTAAACCGGTTATATAACCATTAGGTATATAAGCAATATGCGCTTTGCCAAAAAAAGGCAGCATGTGGTGTTCGCACATGCTATACAGCTCAATATCCTTTACAACAATCATCTCGCTGATATTTTCATGAAACTTGGCTGAATTTAATATTGCAATGGCATCCTGGCTATAGCCCTGCGTATTATGCAACATGGCTTTTGCAATACGCTCGGGCGTTTTCAGCAAGCCTTCACGCTGCACATCTTCGCCAATACTTTCGATTATATTACTATAACTTTTCTTTAAGCTGTTAATGGCTTCCTCATCATAATAGATTTTCTTTTCGTATAACATCGCTCTCCTTTTGTGTTAAATATTTATGCAGGGTACTCTACAAAGTTCCTTTCAGTTTCGTACAGGCGCACCTGTAAATCAAAATCGTCCTTTATTAATGGCCGCAGTATTTTATAAATGATAATAGCAATATTTTCTGCAGTAGGGTTTAAGTTTTTAAATTCTTCAACATCGAGGTTGAGGTTTTTATGATCGAAACGTGCCAAAACATTTGCCCGGATGATTTCACTTAATTCCTTAAGGTCAATTACAAAGCCTGTTTGCGCATCGGGCACGCCTGTTATTTTTACTATCAGTTCATAATTATGGCCATGAAAATTTGGATTGTTGCATTTACCAAATACCTTTTCATTGGTGGCTTCATCAAAAGCATTGTTATGCAGGCGGTGCGCTGCATTAAAATGTTCTTTGCGGTAAACGGCTACTTTTTCGTTCATAATTTATTCTCCAAAATACTCTACATAAATTCTCGGCGTTTCATATAGTTTTAAGCTGTGTAAGGTAACATTTGCAGGAATATGTGGCTGAAGCTGTTTCCATATTTCAACTATCAAATTCTCTGTGCTGCACATTTTTCCTTCGAGGAATTCTACGTCGAGATTAAGATTTTTATGATCGAGCTTTTCAATTACACGCTCTTTTATAATGCGGCTTAATTGCTTGGCATCCATTATAAAACCGGTGTTTTTATCCGGAACGCCCTTCACGGTTACGAAAAGCTCAAAATTGTGTCCATGCCAGTTTTCGTTGGCGCAGGCCCCGAACACGGCCTCATTTCTTTCCTTGCTCCACGCGGGATTATATAGTTTATGCGCTGCATTAAAATGCTCCAGCCTCGTTAAATAAACCATCGCTGCTTTAAAAAATTTGCGCAAAGTTACGGCAAACGAAGGCTTTTGGTGCAAGCCTCGTACTATAAGCTATGTTTCAGGAAATTCAGTATTAATATTGTGAAACAGTTGAAAAGGAACAGATTTTCATGGCCAAAGCTTTATAACCTGGTACGGTAGTATAACGTGCATAACAATACCGCTATTTTTTATGAAAAAGTAAGCCTGCTTTTAACCCGTAAGTCATGAAATGATAATTGCCGTTGTCTTTACATTTTGTAAAGTTTGATAAGCTGTAAGAAACCTGCGGGCCGGCATAAACAGACGTGTTTTTACCGGTATTGAATTTAAAATTAAGCCCCGCCTGTAATTGCCATTGCGTTTTGCGCAGCAAGTCGGGATTTGAAAAATAGATATTGCTTTCTTCGTTATAAATAAGAGAATTTGAATTGAGCAATTGCCGCACAGAAAACCCTGCATTATAACCGAATGCAAACACTTTGCGCTGAAATAAATGCTGCTGAAAAGAAACGGGTAATTCTATAAAGTTATATTTATTGGTATAATCTTTCACAATGCCCGGCCGGTAATAATTGTTTACGATATTATTGGGGCTTATAGCATAATTCGCATTAATCACACCGCGTACGTTAGATTCTGTTGAAAGGTGCGTAAAATTTAATCCTGTGGCTATTACACTGTTCTTTGATATGCTGCGTTGTACTTCAATCCCAAAACTGTAAGCTTTTGATAAAGTATATGCATGTTTATTGAAAACCGTGTCACCACTGATTATAGCTGTGGGAGAGTATAATGCCTGCGATGCTAACTTTTCGGGTTTGCCAAGGCCTTTAATTGCATGGTTCATTCCATAAGAAGCATTTACACCCCACTGCCATTTAGGAAGTTTATTGTTTTGCAAAACCGGTTTTGCAATCTCTATATTATTGTGCAGCGTATTGTTTGAGTCGTTTTTAGCAATGTTATTATCAATAGTAACCGGCGGTTGATTGATGGCCTGGGTTGTTTCAGGATTCTCTTGTGTTATATCTTTTTGCAATGCATCAGCTTTATCGTTATCACTGTTAGCATTTGTTATAACATTACCGGGCTGTTCGTTGCTGTTTAAGGCATTGTCCTTTGTTATAGTTGAAGGAATAGGAGTTTGATTTTTTCCGATGCTTTTGTTAATACCAACCCCATGCCCGTTTTTGCTGATGAAGTTAACCTGGCTTTTAGCTGGCGGCAATGGAGATTTGCGGCTATCAATATTGTTCTTTTCAACTTCATCGTTTATTGCAGCTACACCTGAGTCGAAGGCTGCGCTATCCTGTGCAATAGCTGTATTGCTGTTATTTGTTGCAACTGTATTTTGTACTGTGTCTTTTTTATTGCCTGTGTAATAAAAGAGCAATCCCGCAGCAGCCAAACCTGTAGCCAGCAAAAAAACGAAGGGCAACCTGCGCCGGCGCTTCTCCTTCAGCCTGCGGCTTATTTTTGCCCAGGCTTCATCAGACGGAGCCGGCTTAAAGCCCTCCATCAAATTTTTCACCTGTTTTTCAAATTCATTTTCCTGCATACCGCTGTTGTTTAATTTTCTCATTTCTTTTCTCAATCCAGGCAACCATCATTGTTCTTGCCCTCGCATACTGCGATCTTGAAGTGCCGGTATGTATGCCCAGCATTTCGCCAATCTCCACATGCGTAAAACCTTCCACTGCGTGAAGGTTAAAAATAGTTTGGCATCCGGTTGGCAATTGCCGTATTAAATCCGCCAGTTCTTTTGCCTGTAAATGAATCATCGGATTTTCTGTAGATACCGGGTGAAGATTGTCTTCTTCATATAGCATTTCTGTGCTGTAGCGTTTACTCTGCTTAAGATAATTCAAGGCTGTATTTACCATGATGCGCCGTATCCATGCGCCCAGCTCGCCCTCCTGCCGGTAGTGCTGAAGATTGCGAAAAACCATTATAAAACCTTCCTGCAAAACATCTTCCGCATCGGCTGCAGATTTAGTATATCTGTAGCAAATGCCATACATGTCAGCCGCAAAATGATTATATAGTTGTTTTTGCGCTTCCGACTTTCCTCTAAGGCAATTCTTTACAAGTTCTTTATAGTCCATCCGGATGTTTAGCTGACAATGGCAAATGATAAAGCGTTGCAATAACGGCTAAAATTTTTGTTGCCTGCCGGAAATTTTATGAAAGGAAAATCATTTCTTTTTTGATATTTTCAAATAACTACATTTGCCGCCGGTTTGGTTTTGAAGGATGGAAGAATTTTCATCTGACAAATTAAAAGGGAATCCTGTTAAAATCAGGAGCTATCCCCGTAGCTGTAAGCTTTGTGAATTATGAGTATTCTATCTTATTCATTATTCACCTGCTGAATATAAAACCACTGTTCGGGAACGAACGGGAAGGATTTCAGCAGCCGGCAAGCCAGAAGACCTGCCAAACAAAAATATTATCTGGGCTTTCGGGTGAAAGGCAGAATGATAAGGTCTTACTGCAGAAGACATTTTCATTTCTATTATTCTTCGCGAAAGTTCATTCTTCAAAAACATTTAAAACATTCAAAAGAAGAATGAGCATGAAAAAAATTATTGTTACCGCACTTGTATTGGCGCTTACACAATTTGTAAAAGCGCAAACAGATTCATCGGAAAATTTATTGGATGATGTAGTAGTTACCGCAACAAAATCGCCCAAGAAAATGAGCGAAACGGGCAAGGTTATTAAAGTAATTACCAAAGACCAGATTGAACGCAGCGGCAGCAAAGACCTGGCGCAAATATTAAATGAACAGGTTGGCGTTACCATTAACAGCGCAACAAGCAATCCCGGCAAAGACAAATCATTATACCTGCTTGGCGCAACAGATAAATACACCCTGATTTTACTGGATGGTATTCCACTCAATGAACCTGCAGGCGTTGGCGGCAGCTTTGATTTGCGTTTATTATCGCTCGACAATGTTGAGTGCATTGAAATTTTGCAGGGAAGCCAAAGTACTTTATATGGGTCCAATGCAGTGGCCGGTGTTGTAAATATCATTTCAAAAAAACCGGATACAAAAAAGCCGCAGTTAAACGGGTTGCTTACTTATGGCAGCTATAACAGTTTTAAAGGCAATGCCAATATAAGCCAGAAAGCTAAGTTGCTGGAATATAATCTGAATTATACTTATTATAATACTGATGGCATAAGCGAAGCAAAAGATACAACAGGCAAAGCAGGTTTTGATAAAGATGGATTTACGCAGCATGCCTTGCAGGGAATTATTGGTATTAATATAACGGATAAGTTTAAGCTTTCACCTTATTTCCGTTACACGCATTTTAAAGGCGGTTATGATGCTGATGCATTTATGGATGCACCAAACACATATATCTCTTCGCTTGTAAATACAGGGCTTAACGGCAACTATAATTATAAAAATGGCAGCCTGCATTTTAATTATGGCTATGATTTCACAAAACGTGATTACAGGAGCTCGTATGCTTTTCAGTCGAGCGGGAAGTTTAATCATGCGGAAGCCTACGTCAATCAAACCTTCAGCAGGCATATACAAATGGTGGCAGGATTGAATTATCAATCTTATAGAATAAAAGATGTTGATAGCACCAACAGCATTATCAGCCCGTATATATCTTTCTTTTTACACAGTAATAATGGTTTTAATCTTGAGCTCGGCGGCAGGTACAATCATCACAATCAATACGGCGATAACCTTACATACAGTTTTAATCCTTCTTATCTTATACATAATACCGTAAAAATTTTTGCAAACGTTACAAGCGGTTTCAGGGCGCCTTCTATCAGCGAATTGTTTGGGCCTTATGGCGCTAATCCACGCCTGAAGCCCGAAAAATCAAACACGCAGGAAGCCGGTGCGCAAACTTTTTTTATAGATAAAAAATTAGCGGTTACGGTTAATGGTTTTAACCGTTATATCAATGATGTAATTATTTATGGCGCCAATGGTTATGAAAATTTAAACAGGCAACATGATTATGGCGTACAGGCTGAGGTGAATTACAATAACAAAAATTTGCAATTAAGCGCCTCTTATGCGTATATAACCGGCAAGCTTACAGATAAAACTTCCGGTAAAGACACCAGCTATTTTAATCTTGTGCGCAGGCCGAAGAATGCTGTTAAACTATTTGCAGGTTATAACATAACACCGTCTTTGTATGTAAGCACCACTTTGCAGGTAACGGGCAAGCGCACCGATAATTATTTTGATCCGGAAACATTCCTGTCTTCCCAGGTTGATTTAAATGCTTACACTTTATGGGGCGCTTATATTCAATACAGTTTTCTGAAGAAACATTTGAATGTTTTTGTTGATATAAAGAATATTGCCAATACCACAAACTACTATGAAGTGTATGGCTATGCTGTACAAGGCACAACCGTAAATGCCGGCCTTCGTTTCAAATTATAAAGCAAGTATAAGAATGTTGCCGCGGTGTTTGGATGCCCATAAAAATCTTTATTTGGTCGAGGCAAAGAAATATTGAAGAGGCATAATATTGTATGCCTGCTTATGAAGAAAAGATTTGTCCGCGTTGCGGCTGTATCTTTGAGCGCAAAGCAGGCAATATATTACAGTGCCAATGTTACGGCATACAATTCAGTATCGAGGAAAGGATTTTATTGAAGATCGTTACCGCGATTGTTCAGGCGCAAACTGTTTGCTGCTGCTTAGAACAGGAATGTATTATTTAGAAAAAGATATTTATTCAAACCAAAATAACCATGTTGAAGACACCTTCATTTTTTAACTGGAGCGGAGGAAAAGATGCAGCATTAGCTTTACATAAGGCATTGCTTTCAGGGAAGTATGATATTCAGTATTTGCTTACAAGCTTTAACAGTGTTCATAACCGCGTATCCATGCATGGTGTACGAAGGTCTCTAACGGAAGCGCAGGCTGCGGCTATTGGATTACCGTTAATTACAGTTGAGTTATCCGAAGATCCGTCAATGGAAGAATATGAAACAAAGATGCGCGAAGCATTGACTGTATTAAGAGATAAGGGCTGCTATACATCCATCTATGGTGATATTTTCCTGGAAGACCTTAGAACATACCGGGAAGAAAAACTAAAATCCGGCGGCCTGGAATGTGTTTTTCCATTGTGGAAAA
>JAEWBD010000148.1 GCA_023391315.1 Bacteroidota bacterium
TGCTGCCTTGTGAATCATTTAATTACCAGTTTGACAATACTTCTTTGCCACCTTCCGGTTATACTTTCCAGGCCGATGATTTTACCTGGGATTTTGGCGATGGTACGGTAATAACAACCAACGCCACTACTTTAACGCATCAATATACAACCAGCGGCGTTTATAATGTGAAGCTTTACCTGCACGATAGTATGTTTTGCAATTCGCCCGATTCCGTTGTATATCAGTTAAGGGTAGCTTCCACATTAAAGGCTCAGTTTGAAACACCGGCAACAGGCTGCGCACCTTACAATGCGGTGTTTGACAACACTTCGCTGGGCGGGCAAAATTTCCTCTGGGATTTTGGCGATGGCGAAACTTCAACAGATGCTTATCCAACACACTTATATCAAAACCCAGGCACTTATACTATTAAATTAACGGTAACAGATAATTTAACCTGTAACCCGGTTGATGATACAACAATGACAATAAATGTGTATGAAGGTCCTGTTTCATCTTTCATCTATTCACCTACAACGCCAAAAGAAAATACGCCTTATGAATTCACCAATTCATCCACCGGCGCTGTAAATTATAAATGGGAATTTGGTGATGGTGATTCTTTAATTACTTCATCAATGCTGCCTGTTACACATATTTATAATACCGCGGGCAGTTACAGGGTTTGCCTTATCGCGTTTAATCAATACGGATGTTCAGATACATCGTGCCAGCAGGTAACAGCCATCGTTACGCCTGTAGTAGATGTACCGAATGCATTTACACCTAACGGCGATGGTGCTAATGATGTTGTATTTGTAAAAGGATATGGCATTGATAAAATGTCGTGGAGAATTTATAACCGCTGGGGCCAGTTGGTATTCGTGTCAACAAATATAAATTTTGGCTGGGATGGCCGTTTTAAAGGAGCTTTACAGCCGCAGGAAGTATACGCTTATACATTAAGTGTTCAGTTTACCGATGGAACAAAATATTCAAAAAAAGGTGATATAACTTTATTACGATAGGAGGTGGTATGAAAAAGAATATAAAAAGTGTTTTACTGTTATTAGTGATGTTTATGGCTGCCGCTTATGCAAAAGCGCAGGACCTTCACTTTTCTCAATACTTTAATGCGCCGCTATTAATCAATCCTGCCAATACAGGTTTTGAACCCGATGCCGACTGGAAGGTTGGTATTAATTACCGCAATCAATGGGCAGGCGTTTTAAATAATCCTTATAAAACCATGAGTGCCTGGGGCGATGCGCAGTTGTTTAATGACCGGTTTGAAAACGGCTGGGTAGGCGCGGGGCTTGCCTTGTTGAAAGATGTGGCGGGCAGCGGCGACTTAAGCAGTACAAAAGTATATGGTTCCCTGGCCTATCATCAAATGCTGGGCTACAACAGTTTGCTGAGTGGTGGTTTTGGAATAGGTGCTGTGAATAAAAGAATTGATATTACCAAACTCACATTTAATGATCAATGGAACGGTAAATTCTTTGATGTTACCATTCCTTCCAATGAAACTTTCAGTGCTACTTCCATCTGGTATCTTGATTTAAACGCAGGCCTGAATTATGCCATCTTTCCTTCAGATAATGCGTATCTGAATGCAGGCATCAGCGTTAATCATATAAACATGCCGCGTGAATCTTTTTTCAGCAACACCACTGCTGATGCAAAAGTACCCATGCGTTTTAATGCTTTTGTAAACGGCAGTTTTAAATTAAATAACCAGTGGATCATAAACCCGAATGCTTATTTCAGTATGATGAGCAAGTCAACAGAAATTGTTGGCGGTTTGAATGCGCATTATAATTTAAGCGGAGATGGAACAACACAGTTAATCGGCGGTTTATATTATCGTGCAAAAGACGCCATTATACCAATGGTTGGCGTGGTTATAAGCGGTATTACTGCAACTGTAAGTTATGATGCTACCAGTTCAAGCCTGGGTACGTATAGCCAAACATTAGGCGCTTATGAAATATCGCTTACAAAAACAGGTTTGTTTTCCGAGTTTGGCAGCAATGTTAAATGCCCTTCTATAAAGTTTTAGGATTGAGTTGATTGTTGATTAAGTCAACTGGTTATTCCACATTAAGCAAAACTATATCATAGTACAAAGGAGAATTGGCCGGAATATTTTCAGAAGTTAAACCTGTGCAGCCGTAAGCGAGGGATGATGGTGCTACCATTTTTATATGCCCGCCCCTTTGTATATAGGGTAATGCAATGCGCCAGCATTCTATAAATTCACTAAGCTGCGATGTAAGCGGATTATTAGTGTTAGTATAATCTTCCACAACATTACCGTCAAGCGTGGAAGCTGTATAGGCAACCGTAATAACTGAATTTAAATTAGGCGAAGCGCCCGAGCCGGCTTCAACAATTTCGTAGTAAATACCGTTTGGGTCAACTATATAGTTTATGGAATATTTATTGCAAAATGCAGCAAGCTGGTCGGCCTCCGAAGCTGCTGAAACAGGCATACATGCATCATTCTTTTTTTTACAAGCCACAAAAACAAATACGCTAAGAATTATTATCAGTAAATTTTTCATAACTCGGTACAATGCAGTCAGTCTTTAGATTATTATCACTCCGTATTGTCTTTGGCCTTTTTTTGCTCTGCTTCATATTTAGCTTTTAATTCCCGGTAAGCCTGTTCGTTCATTTCCCACCTGAATTTTTTATAAAAGAAGCCGGTGAAAACAACGATGGCAATAATGCCAATAACAAGAATCCAGGGACTGCTTTCTGCCTGGGCCGCCATATTCGCCCTTTCATACCAGCCGGAATTAAAAGCCAAAAGAATGGCAATGCCTATGCATAACCCAATTGAAAAGCCCGGAGAAACCAGCTTATAGATGGATTTTTCTTTTAACCGGTTTTCTTCCCAATATTCAATAAAGGCCTTTTCTTTATCTGAAAGCATAGATAGTTTATTTGGAATGAACGCTGCTTACAGGTAATATATAAATTGTAACAATGCCTGTATAAGAAACGCAAAATTATTTATTTGCCTGTATTAGATTTGCAACGTGAATAAATTCGACTCGTACATAACTGACTATTTATACGAAAATAGAGAAGTTGCCCTCGAAAAAATCGGGTACATAAAAATTATTTCATTTGCAGGCCCTGATTCCAGGCAGGCTTCTGTTGATTATATCTTTGATAAAAAGATAACTACATCAACAGGCCTTGTTGAATATATCAGTGAGAAAACCGGTAAGAATAAAAGTCTCGTTGCCGCCGATCTTGAATCGCATTTAAAAGGTGTGCGGGAATTTATAAACATTGGCAAGCCTTACGAAATACCGCAAATAGGTTTTATAAAAGCAAATAACAGCGGTGTTTATGAATTTACACCGGTATCTGAAATAAATACAAAACCTGTAAAGACAACCACGCAGCCGCTTGCACAAGCCGGCGCAAAGAGCAGCCGCACGGTGGTGCAGATTATAAGTTTGATCATTGCGATTGCTATACTTTCAGGTTTGGGCTGGCAGGCTTACCAGGCTTTAAGTAAAAAAACAAATGTGGCTGATACGAATACGGTTACCAATACAGATACAGCCTCTGCTGCAGATACCGGTAAAACTGCCGATACAACGGCGCAGCAGTCTGCAGGTTATTCACCCGGTGATAGTGTGAACGTGCGTTATATTTTTGAGATTACGGCTTCCGGTTTGCGGGCCCGCACAAGAACAGCCCAGTTGAAAAGCTTTGGCAATAATGCGCTTTACGACAGTTTTGTAAATAACAATACCAAGCGTTACGATTTATATATTCTGCAAAAAACAAAGATTGCCGACACTCTTCGTATGAAAGATTCTCTCAGCAAATTTTTTATGCGGGACATAGCGTTGAAAATAGAACAATAAAATAATATGAAGCGCCTGCCTGCTGCCTTGCTTGTATTGTTCATTGTTGATTTTATTACTGATAGTTTTATTGCTGCATCATATAATAACAACTTCCGTTATGCAAGCAAAGGTTTGTTAATGCCTTTGCTGCTTGTATTTTTTATTGCAGGTATAAAAAACGGCGCATCATCCGTTGATAAAAAATATATCCAGCCCGTTTGTTTTGCGCTGTTATTTTCTTTTTTGGG
>JAEWBD010000150.1 GCA_023391315.1 Bacteroidota bacterium
GCACCCTGGTAAAAAGCTGAAACGCGTACCGTGGGCGGCGCAATATCCGGGTATAGTGTAATAGGCAAAGTAAAGATGCCGATGAGCCCCAATATGACAAGTATAACCGAAATTACCGTTGAAAGAACGGGTCTTTCTATAAATGTTTTTAGCATAAATCAGTTTAAATAAGAATGATCACTTAAGGTTGTACACCTTGTTTTCCGGCTGCATATCCGGTTTAATAACGGTGCTGTCCACTAAGGAAGAAGTGCTTTCATATACCACCGTATCGCCGGGTTTTAATCCGCTGGTGACAACAAAGTACTGGCCTGCGGCAATGCTCATCACTTCTATTTCTCTGCTGATAACTTTATTACTGTCGTTTACAAGATAAACAAAACGCTTACCCTGCAGCTCGTACGTTGATCTTTGCGGAATGATGATGGCATCGTTTACGGTAACCGGTATTTCCACCACGGCGCTGGCACCGCTGCGCAACAGGTGAACCGGGTTTGGAAATACAGCGCGGAAGCTCGCCGAGCCTGTTTCTGTATTTAATAGCCCGGCAACTGTTTCCACACGGCCTTTTTCCGGGTATTCGCTGCCATCTGCCAGCATCAGTGTTACAGCGGGCAATTGTTTAAGTTTTGCCTCCAGGGTGTTGCCTTTATATTCCCGTGAAAAATCGAGCAACTGTTTTTCATTCATGGAAAAATAAGCAAACACATTATTGATGCTTGAAACGGTGGTCAACGGCATGGTTGTAGTGCTGCTAACCAAACTTCCAAGCCTGTACGGAATAGTGCCAACCACGCCGTTTACAGGGCTTGTTACATCGGCATAACCAAGGTTTATTTTGGCATTGGCGAGATTGGCCCTTGCCTGCACCAACGCTGCCTTACGCGCCTGCAGCGTGTATTCGGCAGATTCAAGTTCGTATTTACTTACAATATCCTGCTCTACCAATGGTTTTACTTTTTTTACCTGTAGTTCAGCAGCGCTTACATCGGCTTCCGCACTCGTTATGGCGGCGGCGGCATTGTTTACAGTCTGCTGATATTGCGGTGCATTAATGCGGAAAAGCAACTGGCCTTTTTTTACAACAGCGCCCTCATCTACATATATCTTTTCTATGTAGCCGTCTATTTTAGGGCGTATCTCTATGTTTTGTTCACCCTGTAATGTGGCAGGATAATCTGTTTTAATGGTGCTTGTTTGCGAGATCACTTTAAAAACCGGGTAAGCCGGCGGCGGCATATCGGCCGCTTGTTGCTGGCCTGCTTTATTGCCACAGGAAGCAAGAAAAAATAAGCAGGCGACTGGTATAAATGAACTTACTAAACGCATGTTGCCTGTTCCGGAATTATTTATAGTTGGTTTCATGTGCTGTTTGTTTTATTAAGGCATCCGGCCGGCAGGTTAGCATTGTTAAATCCTGTTTCGGATCCATCAAGTGGAAAATGATCGTGCAAAAATTGCACATCTACGCTCATTTTTCAGGCGGCAAAGAAACGTGTTTTGCCTGTTTTTTTCCTCAAAAAATCACAAACTTGTAGGCTTTACAGCAATAAACAAAGTTTTTAATGATGAGTGGCAGCGCAACATTTATTCAACTTAAAAAAAGCTGCACAAATGATACTTATGGGTGATGCTATACATAACGGATGGCATCCCAAATTTTTAGGATGGGCCATGAACTTTTCTGTATGGCATTCTAAAATTTTTTGGATAGGGTTCTCCGGTTGTGCCGCGCTATACTTTTTTCCTGTTGAGCCACCATCCAAGCCAGACGCCCGTTGTGCCCCAGCTAACAAGATTATCTATAAAATGCGCTTCCAGGTCAAAGGTTTGATACCAGATATGAATAATATAATTGGAGTAAAGCGAAATGATCAATGCCGTTAATAAAGCTGCAAGAAAAGTTTTGCCGAAACTATTTGCTGTAAACCCGGAGACTATCCAGCAGAAAAATAAAACGATGATGATATCGGTAATCAAGGCCCTTACAATGTTCATCCCCATGCTGGCATCATAAGATTTATGATAGGCAATCTGTGCCCAGGGCTTGCCCATAGCGTTTTCCTCAAACTTTTTCATGTCATCCTGCGAAGCATCTTTGGGCAGGTTAGGTATAAAATAACCTCCGCTGGAATCAAATTGTGTATTTAAATAAGCCATTATGCTATCCTGTTTTGGCGTGTACTGCTGAGCAGGTTCGTGAAGGTTAAGCATCGTCCATGAAAGAAATTGCCATATAAAAATGATAATGCCGCCAACTATAGAGCCGATAAGTATTTTCATGTTTGTATATTTTTATTTGAATTTTGTTACATGGTATTTTGCATAAAAGCTTTTATTGCTTTAGGTATGAATTTGTGCAAAAACTTTTATGGTGATTTCATCGTTGCTGTTTTTTGGTTAATGAAAATTAAGCATTAATTTTTTTATAGGGAAATAATTGACAGAAACCGTTTATTTGTTGCTCAATTATTCAATATGATTAAAGGATACGAGCATACCGTTACAGAAAGATTTATGCGTTATGTAACGATTGATACGCAAAGCGATCCTGAAAGTGACAGGCATCCATCAACAGAAAAACAAAAGCATTTAAGTAACCTGCTTGCTGAAGAACTGAAGGCGCTCGGCCTGAAAGACGTTCATACAGATAAATATGCATACCTGTATGCAACCATCCCTTCCAACACTAATAAAAAAGTGCCGGTTATTTGTTTCTGCAGCCATATTGATACAGCGCCGGACTGCAGCGGTACAAACGTAAAGCCCATACTGCATAAGAATTATAATGGGAAAGATATTGTGCTGCCCGATGATACCACGCAGGTTATTTCAAAAAAAGATTATCCTTATTTAAAAGAACATAAAGGACATGATATAATAACAGCAAGCGGGTTAACTTTATTGGGTGCAGATGATAAAAGCGGTGTTGCCATTATTATGGACCTGGCCAATTATCTTGTTACACATCCTGAAATAAAACATGGCGAAATAAAAATCTTATTTACACCGGATGAAGAAGTAGGGCAGGGTACCGCCATGCTCGATCTTAAAAAAGTGGATGCTGATTATGCCTATACTTTAGATGGCGGCGAGGCCGGCACATTAGAAGATGAAACTTTTAGTGCAGATGCCGTGCGCATCACCATTTATGGTGTAATAGCGCATCCCGGTTATGCAAAAAATAAACTGGTAAATGCCATAAAAATTGCAGGCGCCATTGTAGATGCTTTGCCCAAAGATGAATGGAGCCCTGAAACAACTTCCAAAAGAAAAGGTTTTGTGCATCCGGTTGCTATAAATGGTGTGGCAGAAAAAGCAATCATAGATTTTATTGTCCGCGATTTTGATACACTTGAGCTTAAAAACCATGAAGAACGGCTGCAAACTATAGCTGCAAAGGTTTTAAAGAAATATTCCAAGAGGGCAAGGATGGAGTTTAAAGTAACGGAACAATACCGCAATATGAAGGAGGTTTTGGATCATTATCCAAAAGTTATATCGTATGCAAAGCAGGCATACAAACGTGCCGGTTTAAAAATAGAAAATGAACCCATTCGTGGTGGTACAGATGGCAGCCGCTTAAGTTTTATGGGTTTG
>JAEWBD010000215.1 GCA_023391315.1 Bacteroidota bacterium
CCCTCCCAGGGCAGGAATGCAGCAAGAGTAGGCGGTTGTAGCGGTGCGATGTAATAAGCCTGCCTTTTTATTTTACCCCCTAATCCCCTGAAGGGGGGATATAAATAATCAGGATTTTTTCTTCATCTTAAATACTACCGGAAAACGGCATTGCGCTATGAAATTTTTTATTGATACAGCTAATCTCGCACAAATTAAAGAAGCCCACGATCTTGGCATTTTAGACGGTGTAACCACCAATCCTTCCTTAATGGCAAAAGAAGGCATTAAAGGTAATGAAGCGGTTATGAACCATTACAAAACCATTTGCGAAATGGTTGATGGTGATATAAGCGCCGAAGTTATATCCACCAAATTTGAAGATATTATTGAAGAAGGTAAAAAGCTGGCGGCCATTCACAAGAATATTGTGGTTAAAGTGCCCATGATCAAGGATGGCGTGAAAGCGATTAAATGGTTTACCGATAATTGCATTGCCACCAATTGCACTTTATGTTTTTCTGCCGGGCAGGCTATTTTGGCGGCAAAGGCAGGCGCAAGATATATTTCTCCCTTTATCGGCCGTATTGACGACAGTGGCTGGGATGGTATGCAACTGATTGCCCAAATAGTTCAGATTTACGACATACAGGGTTATGAAACACAGGTGCTGGCAGCCTCTATCCGTAGCCCCAACCATATTATACAGGCAGCGGAATTAGGTGCACACGTAATTACTTCTCCGCTGGAATCTATCCTGGGTTTATTAAAACACCCGCTTACCGATATTGGCCTGGCTAAATTTCTGGAAGACGCAAAAAAATCCCAATAATTGTTTTAAAAACGAATAATAAAAAAATCCCGCTCACCGGCGGGATTTTTTTATTTCTGAATTATTTACGTCGAAGTATTATGCAATCTTCACCTTTTCCATTTTAGGCACCAGGCCAATGAACATGATGAGCCATGCAATTAAATAACCAAAACCACAAAACAGGAACATGATAAAATAACCGGTTTCGATATGCCCCAGGTTTTTATAGTGATCGAATAACAAACCCGCAAATTTTGATACCAGCATACCACCAATGCCACCCGCCATGCCGCCGATACCAATTACAGAAGCTACTGAGTTCTTTGGAAACATGTCGCTCACGGTTGTAAACAAATTGGCGCTCCATGCCTGGTGGGCAGAAGCGGCAATGCCAATAATGATAATGGCATACCACATATGATAACTGCCTGCATATTGCGCCGCTATTATCAGCAAAGGACAAAAGGCATAAATAAGCATGGAAGTTTTGCGGGCCTTTACAACTGTAAACCCTTTTTTTACAAGATACATGGGCAGCCACCCGCCAATAACGCTTGCCACACCCGCTAATGTGTAAACAAATGCAATGGGCAAACTTACCTGCATGCCGGTGAGATTATATTGCGCATCTAAAAATGCAGGCAGCCAGAATAATAAAAACCACCAGATGCCGTCGGTTAAAAACTTGCCTGCGATAAAGGCCCAGGTTTGCCTGAAGACCAATAACCTTCCCCAGGAAATTTTAGGCTGCTCTTCTACCGTGTCATCCCCATCTTTATCGCTGTGTATATAATCAAACTCTGCTTTGGACAAGCGTTTTTGCTTTTCGGGCACTTCATAAAAAATAAACCAGAATATCAGCCATAAAAAACCAAAGGCGCCAATGGCGATAAACGCTATGCGCCAGCTATAATTTATGGCCAGCCATGGCACTACTATCGGCGCCAGTATAGCGCCCACATTGGTACCCGAATTAAATATGCCGGCAGCATAAGCCCGCTCCCTGCGTGGAAACCATTCTGCTACCGCCTTGAATGCAGCGGGAAAGTTACCGGCCTCCGTTACACCCAAAAAAGCGCGGTAGCCTGCAAAGCTCCACACACCTGCTGCAAAGGCATGCAGTATGGAGGCAATGCTCCACAGCGTTAAAGTGATGGCATATCCCAGTTTACTACCTATTTTGTCAATCAATCTCCCGGCGCCAATCATACCCAGGGCATAAGCAAACTGGAAAGCGATAACAATATTGGAATAGTCTGATTCACTCCAGTTAAATTCTTTTTCCAGTGTGGGTTTCAACAGGCTGATCACCTGCCTGTCAAGATAATTAATAGTGGTGGCAAAGAATATAAGCGAGCAAATTGTCCAGCGATATTTACCAATTTTGTTATTAATGTTGCCTGAAGTTGTTTGGTTTAATGGCATGCCTGTGAGTGTGTTTTAATGATGATATAATGCAGGTGTTGATTATTATTTATGATTGTTTGATTTAATTTGTTTGACCTCACCCTGAATTCCTTTCCAAAGGCTCTTTAAGTAAACTCAATTTGCCGGTGTTTATCATTGTATGTTGAGTATTAATGATTGAATGATAAACAACAATTCAATTATTACGATAACACCAGCGGTATAATGGTTTCAGCCCCTTTGTTTTCGGCAGATACATAGCCTGCATAAATAGTGGCTATAACATCTGCAGCGAGGCTGCTATCGCTTTCAATGGCATCGCCGTAAGCCGCCGAACGGTAAAAGGCATCCATTTCATGCTGGTAGCCGGCAAACCATCCTTCGTCCGGTGATATGCATGACCATCCCTGTTTTGTTTCTATCTTTTCCAGCACATATACATCTTCAAAATATTTTTTATCCGGTGTGTAGGATTGCATGGCATCATTTGGATTAATGTTACATACTGTTCTGTGATTGGTGGTATTTACCTCGATTATATTATGCACGCCGCCCAGCACCAGTTCACTGGCCACCAGGTTAGCAAAAGTGCCATCTTCAAACACCACATGCAGCATGGCAAAATCTTCCACATCTGTATAAGATGCTCTTAAATAACCTTCATTATTAAAACCGGGCATACGTGTTATGGCATGCGTGCGTGCCGTTATGGTTTTAGGATGAATGGGTTTGCCATTACGCGCCCTGCCTTCCACATGTTTAAAATAAATGGCGGCGCTTAAAGGATGGCAGCCTTTACCCATCATAGAACCGCCGCCGGAGAATTTCCATATCCCATACGTTAATGAATGCGAACCAGAGTGCGATTGCTCGCCCCGCATGTATAAAATTTGTGCGCCGGTTTTCTGTATCAGTTCCCTTTCTTTTTGAACAGCCGGTGCATACACCCAGTTTTCAGCATACATTATTTTACCCGTACTTTTCTTTTCAGCATCCAGCATGTTTTGTATGCTTTGCAAAGCATGGTCGAGGCCCTGCTGTTTTGGAAAAGTATCGCCGTTAAAGTTATCTGTACCGTCACCAAAATATCCCGTCAGCGGTTTCTCAACAATAACATGTTTGTTTTGCTGTAAGGCTGCAACAACAATGGGCTCATGCGTTACAGGCGGTGTACAAACATGTAATACATCGCTTGCTGCAATCAACTCGTCCATACTGTTAAACGCCTCTATTTTTCTTGGCCACGTAAAAGCTTTTAAGCGTTCGGCATTGGGCGAGTAAGCGCCTGTTATTTCTATACCTGTGCTGAATACCCTTTGCAATGCATCGTAATGAAATTTGGCTGCAAAACCGGAGCCGATGATACCTGCCTTTAATATTTTTTTGTCCATAATTTTAAGTGTTGAGCTGCAAGCCTCAAGCTGCTAGCTGCAAGCATTTCTATCCGTTTAAAAGTTCATGTGTTCACTTGTTCACAAGGTTCTTCCCATTCAACACTTTCCTGCTTCCCAATTCCTTATTCCAAATTCCCAATCCCTCACCAATCAACCTATCAACCCGCTCAACTTATCAAACACTCAACCTCTACTTAATACCATCCAGCTCTTCCATGGTAAACGTTTTTTCCCTTCCGGCATATTTCTTTCTTGTGTCCGAAATATCCTTTGCCGTTATTGCACCGCCCTTATTGTTCCATGAGTTACGAATGTAGTTTAATACCTGCGCAATATCTTCATCATTAAATTCATCATTCGATCCAATGCCCGGCATATCACCGTTTATTTCCGGCGATTTATATAAATGATCCGCCACTTTCACAGGCCCTGTTAATCCATATAACACAATTGGTATGAGTTGGTTTTTATTTCCCTGCACCCAGTTTGATTTATTGAGCGGCGGCGCCAGTGCTGTAACACCGTTGCCATCGGGGCCATGACAGGTTTGGCAAAGCGTTGTAAATATATGCGCCCCCCGCGGATATAACATTGCCAGCTTTTTCTGGTTGCTCTGGTTCCTGGCTTTTGCAATATCATCTATCACCTTCCTTAACCTTCTTGCAAGTACCGTTGTTGTATCAGGATTTGTTTTTACTACTTCTTTCAAAAAGCTTTCTTCCTTATGCTCCAGGTTGCTGATCACGGCATCTGCAACGTATTTATTAGCTGCATATTTTGATACCAGCTGCACCAGTATTTGTTTGGCAGCGGCTGCATTATACTGTTGCACATCATGCATAATATAACCAATATAAGGCGCGGCCAGTGTATCGCTCACCATCTGCTGCAGCAGCGGCAAGAACTGGTTGTAATTATTTTTATTCATTATGGAATGAAGCACGGCCAATGCCTGCATTCTTATGGGCCAGTTATTGCTTTGCAGCAAAGGCAATACGTCTGCCGGTTGTAATAAATGCAAACCTTCCAGCGCCCATAAGGCATGGGCAACGGGGATAAAATTATCCGTTGATTTTATTAATTCTCTTAATGCCGGTGCAACCTGTATATAATTGCTGTCAATAATCATCTGCTGCGCTTCATTACGCACCCAGCCGTTTTTGTTTTTCAGTAATTCAACGAGCTGCTGCGGATCATGGTTAAACACAATATTTTTTGCGTTCCTGTCTTTTGGAACTACCTTATAAATGCGCCCGCAGTTTAAGGGATTGGTGAGTTTTCTTTCTTTTATTTCATTTTTAAGATAAGGCGTGAGATAGGTTTTGTGCTGAATAATGCCGCGGTACATATCAATAATATACAGGGCGCCATCGGGGCCTACATATAAGTTCACCGGCCTGAAGCGTTCATCTTCACTCGCTAAAAATTCTTTGTTTTGATAGGCCTGTTTTCCGTCAACGATATAGCCTTTATCCGTTAAAATATTTCTTTTGATAAGATTGGCAGAAGGCTCTGCTACAAACGCATTATTATGATAGGCTTCACTGAATAAACCGCCGTTATAAATTACGGGCCCGCAGGCGGCTGTAAAATTGGTGAGGCGCAAACTATCATCCAGAACACCTTCCATATAACCGCGGTTTACACCGGGTGTTGGGCGCACGGGATACGTTCTGTTATCTTTAATAATTGGTTCAACATAACCCGTTACCTTTCTTTGGTTGGTATTGCCGGAGCCAAGGCCAGGCATAAAATAATCGCCCAATAAATTTTCTGAGTTGGTGTTATAAAACAACCTTCCTTCATCATCCTGTGCAATGCCCCACTGGCCGCGGAAATGTGTTTTTTCTTTCAGCCATTTGTTGCCCTGTTTCCGGTAGCGCACATCGCTTTTTGCGTTGTATATCCAGTTGTCCATGGCCCGCAGTAAACCATTGGGCTGGTGCTCTACGTTGCCGCCGTCAGCATAGTTGCTGTCGACCAATGTTTTGTTTACGGGTTTATCATCTTTAATATCATAATACCAAAGCTTTGGCGGTTCGGCTACGAGAATGCCGCCGTCGATCAAACATAAGGCACGCGGCAATACCAGCGAGTCTAAAAACACTTTACTGCTATCCATAACACCATCGCCGTTTATATCACTTAATATCATCACCTTGCCTGTTGGCATATCTTCACCCGTGCCCGATGTATCCGGCATATAATCCATCATGGTTACAACCCATAAACGGCCTTTGTTATCAAAATTCATGGCCACCGGTGCCGAAATTAGCGGTTCTGCTGCCACCAGTTTCACTTCAAAGCCATCTTCCAGGTGCATCTTTTTAATAGCTTCAGCAGGCTCCAGCACCGGCGCATCTTCTATGCTTTTGCGTATGGCCAGCGAATCAGGCCTGCCGCCATTTCCATTATGGCTGTTACAACTTAATAAACTCAAAAATGCAGTGCAGGTGATCAGGATTTTTACAGTGGTTACAAATAATTTCATGAAATGGTTATTAATAGAATTTTACCCCGCCCTCGTTCCCTCTCTACAAGTGGAGAGGGATGCCCTTTTCAAACATCGTTATGTAATATATACTTTGACAGCCTACAATTTATTAGCCTTCTTTTTACATTAAACTGGTTTGGTCTTGAAGACTGAACGCGGTCAGACGCCTCAAAGGCGTCTGACCGATAGCAACACTCCACTTTATAAC
>JAEWBD010000239.1 GCA_023391315.1 Bacteroidota bacterium
TATCACAATACTCAGATGAATACGGCTCTGTTTATCCAACGGATCAGTTTTATAATTCATTCCCGGCAGGTGATAAAAGAGCGCAGGAAAGGCAATTCTTTTACACCAAGTATAAGAGAAAAGCGCCCGCTACAGATACCGTAGTATTCAGCCATCATTATATATACAAATGGTTTGATTCTGTTGCAGTGGTAAGTACTGTAAAATCTGATTTAAACTATACTTTATATCGTTTGGCCGATGTAATGCTTATGTATGCAGAAGCATCCAACCGCGCTGAAGGCGGCCCCAACACGAATGCCATTGCCTATGTTAACGCCATAAGGGCAAGGGCAAAACTGGCGCCAATAGGCACTATGAGCCAGACAGATTTTGAGCACGAAGTATGGCTGCAGCGCTATTATGAATTATGTTTTGAAAACAAAATGTGGTTTGATATGATACGCACCCGCAAAGTGCATAATGATATTACCGGCAATTGGGATGATTTTGTAGGACATACAACTACTGCCGGCGCCACCTTTGCAGAAAAGCAACTATTGTTCCCTGTGCCGCAGCAGGAAATAGATGTTAACCCCAACCTGTTGCCAAACAATCCGGGTTTTTAAGCACCGTTTTTGATTTGGGGGTTTCTTTTTCAGCCGCCTCATTCAGTTGAGGCGGTTTTTTTGTTGCATGCCGGTATCAATAATTATTTATCTTTTACGCTTCTATAAATTAAATGAGATATGGATAACAATTATAAAAAAGGAACAAAAGCTGTTTGGGCAGGCGAAGGTGATGTGAGTGTAAAAGGCGCTGTTACAACACCCATTGTAAACAGTGTGGCATTTGCTTATGATGACCTGGAAGAATGGTACTATGTTTCAAAAGGTAATAAGCCCGGTTATATTTATAGCCGTAACACCAATCCCACAGTTGCTGCATTGGAAGAAAAAATTCGTGTACTGGAAGAGGCGGAAGCTGCCACATCATTTGCAACCGGCATGGCAGGCATCAGCAATACCTTATTTACTTTTTTAACGGCAGGCAAAAAAGTGGTTTCGATAAAAGATTCCTATGGCGGTACCAGCAAATTGTTTCTTGATTTTTTACCGAAATATAATGTTGATGTTGAGTTATATGATACAACGGATCACGAGGCTTTGGAAGTTGCTATTGCTAAAGGCTGCGATGTGGTATATCTTGAAACACCAACCAATCCCACATTAAAAATTATAGATATTGAAAGGTTAAGCCAAGCTGCAAAAGCAGTGGGGGCGGTTGTTTTGGTTGATAACACATTTGCAACGCCTATCAATCAAAACCCTTTGCAATTGGGCGCTGATATTGTTATACACAGTGCAACAAAATATTTATGCGGACATTCTGATGCCATGGGTGGATTGATAGCAGGCAAGAAAGAACTGGTACAAAAAGTATTTCAGTTCAGGGAAATAAATGGTGCAAGCCTGCAGGCCGATCCTGCATATATGATTGCCCGTGGTATGAAAACACTGGAGCTAAGAATTGAAAGACAAAATGAATCCGCTTTAAAAATAGCAGCATTTCTTAAAGCCCATAATAAAGTAAACGATGTATTTTATCCCGGCCTTGAAACACATAAAGGCCACGACATAGCCAAAAAACAAATGCGTGGTTTTGGTGGCATGATGAGCTTTGCATTAAAAGGCGGATGGAATAGCGTGCAAAAATTTCTACCGGCACTTAAACTGGTGCACCGCGCCGCCAGCCTTGGTTCTGTAAGCACACTCGCAGGCCCGCCGCGTACAACAAGCCATGTAGAATTAACCGAAGCGCAACGTAAACAGTTAGGCATACCTGAAGGATTAATCCGCTATTCTGTTGGCATTGAAAATGGGGATGACCTGCTGAACGATCTTGATGAAGCATTAAAGCTTGTGTAATAAACAAAAGATAATAGCTGCAATAAAAATTTGTTTAAATTGATGAAGCAACTGCCTGCAATGCAGAATTTGTTTTATTTAGCTGATGCTGCGTTTTAACAGCCTTAAAAAAGAATATTCTACAACTACGGTGCTGCATGTGCCATCGCTTGTTATACAAAACGGGACGATATTATTACAGGGTGAAAATGGCAGCGGCAAAACTACTTTTCTTAAAATAATTGCAGGGCTTCTTCCTTTTGAAGGAGATATTTTTATAGACGATCTGTTCAGCCTGAAAAAACAAAGGCAATCATTTATACGCAATATTACTTATGCGGAAGCTGAACCATTATATCCGCCGTTTTTAACTGCAAAGGAATTGGTGAGATTATTTTGTTATGTCAAGAGAGGAAACATAAAAGATATTGAGGCATTGCTTCAGCAACTGCATCTCTTTGGTGTTTATACAAAAGCTGTATCAACGTATTCCAGCGGCATGCTGAAGAAGCTAAGCCTGGCACTTGCATTTGCAGGCAGTCCCAAATGGATTTTGCTGGATGAGCCGCTGATAACCATCGACAAAAATGCTGTTGAAACAATATGTGATATTATCAATAATAAATCAAAAGCAGGCATTTCATTTATCATAACATCCCATCAGCATTTTACAGAGGGCTTGCTTTCTTTTTCCTCTGTTTTAAGAGCAGCCAATAAAACCATAACGATTGTTGAATGAGAACGGTAATCAGCATACTGCAGAAGGTGCTTGTAAATCATTTTTACAAACTGAATGCAGGCTTATTCATGTTCCTGTTTTATGTGCTGTTTGGATTGCCGCAGGATATAAAAGCTTTTCATGTTTCCATTGCAACTTTAATAATAACCAATCAAACTGCACTGTTACTTACTTTATTGGCTTGGTTGCTTTATAATCTTAAATGCATTGATTATATTATAAAAAGAATGAAAGAGCCGCAGCAATTATTTTTATCCAGCCTTGAATACATAAGTTTCTTCAAACGTTTTGCGTGCTTAAGTTATGTTCAGTTTATATTATTCCTTCCGGCAACCGCTTATGCAGTTTTTATTATACTCATCGCTATAAATAATCATGCTTATATATCAGCAGCAATAATCCTGTTATTTATTATTACGGTTATGCCTGCAACAGCATTGTTATATCAAAATGCATTGAAGCAAAGAGAAAATCAAAACAGGATAAGTTTATCTGGCTTAATAAGATTACCAAAACCATTGTTTGCTATGCCGCTTTTTTACATTCTGCAGAATCGCAGGCAAATGCTGCTGATTACAAAATTTTTCTCACTATTCATTTTATATCTTTTTATAAAAGCATTTGAACCGGATCATTATGATATACGTCCGCTGCTTATGTGCTTTTTACTAGCTGCTATTGCAAACTGCACAATCGTGTTCGAGATAAAAAGTTTTGAAGATGATTACCTCTTGCAGTACAGGAATTTTTCATTTTCAATCTTCAAACGCTTTATCCATGTCTTATTGATGTATGTTGTATTGTTGCTACCAGAATTCATATTTGTATGGAAAGGCTACCCACTGCATTTTAATATGATTGACTACTGGCAAGTTGTAACAGCATCTGTTGGATTATTATCATTGCTTCACGCTTGCCTTTTCACTGGTAATATGCAAATGGAATCTTTTATTAAAATAGTATTTGGCATAGCAATGGGGTTGTTTTTTATAATACTTTACAACACGGGCATTATACTTGGCGTTTTATTGCTCATTATAGCATTTGCTTTATTTCACGCTTATTATTACGACTTCGAAAAATCATAAAGCTTTGCGCTAATAAAAATGCCCCAACAAATGTTGAGGCATTTCAGCACTTACTAACTTATAACTTAAATCCTTTCCATCAATCTTAATTCGCCTGTAACTGTTCATCTAATATGGGATAATCTGTATAGCCTTTCTCACCTGGCGTATAAAATGTACCAAAGTCAGGTTGTGCAAGTTCTGCATGTAATGCAATGCGTTTTACAAGATCAGGATTAGAAATAAACGGCCTGCCAAAAGCAACCAGTTCGCCACGGCCTTCTTCCAGTTCGGCCTCAGCACGCGCCGCATCATAACCACCTGATAAAATAATAGTGCTTCCAAATGCACGGCGAATGCCATCTTTTACAGATAACGGCACAGCCGGAGCGCCCATTGAAGAGTGGTCTACAATGTGTATATAAACAATACCAGTTTCTTTAAGCGCCGCTGCAAGCTGAATGTATTGTTGTTCGGTGTTTTCATCGGGGCGCATGTCATTAAAAGCGCCGTAGGGAGATAAACGAATCCCTGTTTTGTCTTTCCCGATAGTGTTAGCAACGGCTGCAGCCACTTCCAGTACAAAGCGGTTGCGGTTTTCAGGAGAACCGCCATATTTATCTGCGCGGTGATTGGATGCTGAATTTAAAAACTGGTCGAGTAAATAACCATTGGCGCCATGCAATTCAACGCCATCAAAACCTGCTTCAATGGCATATTTAGCGCTTTGTACAAATTCATCAATCAAGGCCGGAATTTCACTAGTGGCAATTTCTTCAGGCACCGGTAAAGGCTTCAATCCTTCCTGGTCGGTGTACATCTGTGTTGTTGCTGCGGCAATGGCAGAGACACCTCTTACAACACCTTCATCAGGCAGGTTTAAAGGATGGGATATTCTTCCTGTATGCATTAATTGCACAAAAATACGCCCGCCTTTTGCATGAACGGCATCCGTAATTTTCTTCCACGCTTTTACCTGCGCATCATTAAACAAGCCCGGAATACGGGCGTAGCCAAGCCCATCGGGCGACGGGGCCACGCCTTCTGTAATAATCAGGCCCGCATCAGCACGTTTACTGTAATAGCTTACCATCAGGTCATTGGGCAAATTACCAATGGCACGGCTGCGCGTCATTGGCGCCATAACAATCCTGTTTTTAAGTGTAAGGCTGCCAAGCTTATACTTGCTGAATAATGTTGGGTATGACTGGCTCATAACTAATTTTGTTTTGTAGCTTTAATAAATAAAATTTTAGCAAAAGCAACACTGATATTTTACCGTGTTTAAAGGACAATTAACTTTCAGAAAAAAAGAAAGTTGTACCTTTACTTGCATTTTGCAAGTGCAAACATAAACAATTACTTTTAAAATGCAAGTATTTTTTTATGAAAAAGAATGATGAGGAATTATGCCGCCGTTCGGCTTGCGCCATCAGCATGGCATTAGATGCGATTGGAGATAAATGGTCGCTGCTTATTTTACGCGATCTTATGTTTACAGATAAACGCTCTTACGGAGAGCTGCAGTCATCAGATGAAAAGATTGCTACCAATATACTTGCCGCAAGATTACAGTCGCTCGAGGCCAACGGCCTGATACGAAAAACGGCCGATCCGGAAAACGGCCGCCGCTGTTTGTATTATCTTACGGAAAAAGGCATTGATCTTTTACCAGTGGTGATTGAATTAAGGCAATGGATGGAAAAACACAACCCATTGGCCGAAGGTTGTACGAACGCTCTTAAGCTGAATGATAAAAACCGTAAAGAAGTATTATCTGCATACAAGAAAAGACTGAAGGCTGCACATCTTGCAAAATAAAAAACAGGTAATATTTTCCTGCCCGTTAACTTCTTCAATCTTCAGTATAACTTGTATTAATAACACTCCATGTAAATTTATTAACCGAACCCATGAGCAGCCAGAGTGCAGCGCCGGCCACAATTAAAACAAGTATAATCAATGGCAGGTTGTTGAAAATAAAATAATGCAGGATGGCTATTGAAAACGGGATGATCATCCTGAAAATGCTGCGTATAAAATTGCCTCCTTTCACATCAATACTTTGATTCTTTGCAAAAGGCAAATCTTTACTGCCCATATACACAAGTGTATAACAAATAACCAACTGGTTTACTATTGCGAGCAGGAGGTTAGGTAAAAATAACGCACCACTAAATGTAATACCTGCAACGCCTAGTACAGCAATGGCCGGTAAAAAGAATTTTACAATTGCTGCTTTCACAGATCCATTAATAACATTTCCGGGCACATGCACCGGTGTAATAAAATATATCCATGCTGCTTTATATTTCTCTGAATAAGCAAGCTGTGCAATGGCCATAGATAATAAAAGGCTGGAAAAATACAGTGCTGTTATAACGATGACGTTTCCGGCTGAAGTATGCTGCTGAACATCTTCCAGGCTTAACTTGTTGCTACTAAAAAAAATGATGAATACATACACGAGCAGGTAGCCAATGCCGGGATATACCTTCATTTTAAAATCGCGGCTGCGGGCCATCATATTCCATGTAAAAACAAAACCCATACGCTCTGCACCAGGCTTAGTAATCATTTTCGCAATAACGTCAGCAAAACCTGTTTTTTTTGTTTCCTTTATTTTAAATGCCGTCTGTGTTAGCTGCGCTGTGCCTTCGCCGGTATTAGAAATAAGTGATAATTTACGATTGAATGATGGTGCCAGGAATTTTATAACGAGCCATAAACATAAAAAAGGCAATAAAAGCGCACAGGCTGCGGCGCTAAATTCAAGCAATGTGCCATGCAACGTGTACAATACATTCCATGCTGCAGCAAACCAGTATGGAGGTAAAATTATCAGCCAGTTGCTGTTGGTAAAATGAAAATCAAAATTCTCAACCTCACCTATTAATCTGGGCAGCAACTGAAAGCTTGCATATAAAACAATAGCAAAAACAATTTGTATATAACTGATGATGTTTTTAAACTTTTCAGGCTTTGTAATCTTTAGTATGAATATATAAACCGCATTCACTAAAAATATACAAAAGATAACAGTAAGCAGCCCGGTTAATAAAAGAAAAAAGGAGCCTGCAATGCTATAGTTTATGCCGATGTATATTAACCCCGGTAATAACATAGGCACTATTATCTTGCAGAGGTGAATAAAAATATGCAGCAATCTTGCCAGCAATAAGGTTCTGTCGTTTACAGGTTTTGGCAGTATGATATAATTATCACGCACATCAATCAATACGGAAGTAAAATCCGCGATTAGTGTAGAAGCAAGCATAAAAATAAAATAGCTGAAATAAAAAGTAAGCTGGGCGATGGCAACGGCATTTAATGCGAAGCAGAAAAGAAATACACAACCCATTACGGCACTAATGAACATAGTAGATAAAGTAGCATTGCTAACTTCTTTTTTTGTTTTTTGCCTGCGCCTGTTTTGCATGAACGATGCAGGCCTGCGGTCGTCCATGGTCAGCTTGGCCGTTAATATACTTTGCAGTTGCACAGCATTAATGCCATTGCTGCTATACAATTTTTGAGGAAGCAGCACAAGCCTCAATAAAGCCCGGTTAAAAAAATTCATACAAGTAAATTATTCATCAAATGCACGCAGGAGATCTTCTGCTACCTGCACCCCTGAAGTGTTGCCGGTAAGTTGTGCAAATATCTGTTCAAGACTATTATTACCTTCCTGCTGTTTTAATTGTTCAAAGCTGCCATCAGCCACAATAACGCCATCGTTAATAAGAATAATGCGGTCGCTCACTTTCTCAACAATATCCATCATGTGGCTGCAATAGAAAATGGTTTTACCTTCTTTGGCAAGTTTACTAATGAGGTCTTTTATAATGATAACGCTGTTGGCATCGAGGCCGCTTAAAGGTTCATCCAAAATAATGATATCGGGATTATGCAGCAGCCCGCTTGCAATAAGCACTTTCTGCTTCATGCCTTTGCTGAAGGTGTCCATGCGCTGGTTCAACTGTTGCTGCAATCCGAATGCCGTCATCATTCTTTCAATCCGGTTTATACAAACGGTTTCATTAAGATTATATAAACTTCCCATCAGTTTTAAGAATTCCATGGGCGTAAGCACGTCATATAATTCAGCCAGCTCCGGCACGTAACCTATCATGGCTTTTACAGCAAGTGCATCACTTTTTAAGTCCCGGCCTTTTACCTGTACCACACCTTCATAATCATCCAAAAGCCCGCATAAAATTTTCACAGTAGTGCTTTTACCCGCACCATTTGGGCCAATATAACCCAGCACCTGCCCTGCATATACATCAAGGTTAATTCCCTTCAATACCTGCCGGCTGCCATAACTTTTACGGAGGTTCTTTATACTTATTACGGGTTCCATTTATTAATATTTTGATTTGGTAAAAGGTTGCAAAAAATTTGCGGATAAAAGTAAGTGGAATCATTTATTCTTTTTAAAGAAATGCAAATAGTTGACAGCTATTTTCGCAATTAGAACCGGCTTGAAAAATTCAAACCGTAACTTTACAAAATGAATACAGCAAGTTCAAAACCTGTTTTTAACCGGCGTATTTTCTGGGATGTGAATTTTGATGCCCTGGATTATAACAAACGGGCAAGGTTTGTAATTGAACGCGTGTTTGAACGTGGCGATGTAGATGACATACGTCAATGCAGAAGATATTATGGAGATGAGCTGATAAAAGAAATATTGACTACTGCAAAATGGTTACGGAAGGAAACCGTTTATCTTGCATGCGCCATACTTGATAATGATTTATCTGATTACAAATGTTACAAAGCAGCGCAATTGAACCCGCAACTCTGGACTTACTAAAGCAGATAATGAATGTATCCCCATTAAATGATTTTTGTTTGGTGGGCGGTACAGCTTTAGCGTTAAAGTATGGCCATAGAAAATCTGTTGATTTAGATTTATTCTCCTCAAAAGATTTTAATAATGAAAATGTAGCTTCTGTTATTGCTGAACATTTTTCAACATTTACTTATCAGCGATTAAACAATTCCATCGGCGTGTTTGGGTATATTAATAATATTAAAGTCGATTTTGTTAAGTATCACCAATATCCGCTAATAGCTCCGGTTAATATTATCGAAGGAATAAGGATTTTTAGTGATAAAGATATTATAGCGATGAAAATAAATGCAGTTTTACGGCGCGCCGTTAAGAAAGATTTTTGGGATATTTCGGAGTTATTGAAACATTATTCTCTGAGCGATTGTATAAGTTTTTATAACACGAAATTCAAAACCCAATTATTGACTATCTCAATTCCCCAGGCCATCACCTATTTTGATGATGCAGAAGATAGCGAAGAGCCTGTAAGCCTTAAAAATCAAACGTGGGATTCCGTAAAGAAAACCATTCAAAAAAACGTAAGGGAATATTTATCATAACATCATCCATATCAAAATAAAGAATCATGAAGAAGGTTTTTCTTTTTTGTTGTCTTATCATTTTATGCAATTCATTTGTTAACGCGCAGGACCTTTACCTGCCGCGCAACATTAAAAATGCTTACACAAAAGGCACGCGTTCATTAACCGGTGCGCCCGGGCCTAACTACTGGCAAAATAAAGGTGTGTACAACATTAATGTTACCGTTCATGCTGATACAAGGTCCATATCAGGATCAGAAAAAATCGTGTACTCCAATAATAGCCCCGACACTTTAAAATCACTGGCCATTCGTTTTGTGAATAACATTCATAAACCACAAGCCCCGCGCTCAGGATTTTACAGCAATGATTTCCTGGATTCAGGTTTACATATAATTTCTTTTAGGATTGACGGAACAGTTTATGAAATTAACAGTGAAGGCTGGGGCACAGTAAATCCTGTAAGGCTAAAGAAAGCAATGATGCCACATTCCAACATTACGCTGGAAATTGAATGGAGTTATCCTCTATCCAAACAAAGTGGCAGGGAAGGCCAGATTGATTCCACTACTTTCTATTGCGCCTATAGTTATCCGCGTGTTTCGGTATATGATGATTATAATGGCTGGGATATGATACCGCATACAGACAGGCAGGAATTTTATAATGACTTTAATGATTATACTTTAAATGTGACAGCGCCGAAAAATTTTGTTGTATGGGCAACGGGCGATTTATTAAACCCGGACGAAGTGCTGCAACCCGCTATAGCACAGCGTTTGAAAGCATCTTATACTTCAGACAGTGTTATACAAATCGCCGGTTTTGATGAAATGCAGCAGGGAAAAATAACACAACAAAACGATTGGAATACATGGAAGTTTAAAGCAGACCATATTACCGATGTATGTTTTGCAGTAAGTAAAAACTATGTTTGGGATGCCGCAAGTATAATTGTTGATGCAAAGAACAACCGCCGTGCAAGTGTACAATCTGCCTACAACGATACGGCAAAAGATTTTCATTCTTATACCAGGTTTGCCCAGCATGCTTTAAACTTCTTTTCAACACAATGGCCCGGTGTACCTTATCCGTTTTCAAAGATGACATCCTTCCAGGGTTATGCAGATATGGAATATCCAATGATGATAAATGATGGCACCACCAATGATTTGCGTTTTGCACAATTAGTGGCAGATCATGAAATAGCGCATACCTATTTTCCTTTTTACATGGGCATTAATGAAACGCGTTATGCTTTCATGGATGAGGGCTGGGCTACAACTTTTGAATATCTTATTGGCATTGAAGAAAACGGCAAAGCCGCGGCAGACATGCTTTATAAAGCTTTCAGAATAAGAAGATATATCAACGATCCTTCAACAGAAGAAGACCAGCCGATCATCAGCATGTCAACACAAGTGAGTGGTGCCGGCTATGGCAACAATTCTTATGGCAAGGCATCTTTATCGTATCTCGCTGTTAAAGATTTATTAGGTGATGATTTGTTTAAGAAAGCGCTGCATCATTACATGGATAACTGGAATGGCAAGCATCCAATTCCCTGGGATTATTTTTATTCGATGAATGCAGGGGCCAATCAAAATTTAAACTGGTTTTGGAACAACTGGTTCTTCAGCAATAATTATATCGATCTGAAGATTGCGAATGTTCAGTCAAAAAATAATAAAACAATTATATCTATTCAGAATGTTGGCGGCTTCGCCATTCCTTTTGATGTTGTTACTACAGCCAAAGATGGCAAGCAAACCACACAACATTTTACGCCGGCAATTTGGAGTAAGAATGAAAAAAACATTACGGTTATAATCGACAATAAAACAACATTAAGTTCTGTAAAATTGGATGGTGGCATTTTTATGGATGCAACACCCGGCGACAATGAATATAAATTATAAACGAAGATGAATATTGGGCAAAGGGGCATTAATATTAAATGTGTATAAGGCAAGCCATTTACCGGCTTGCCTTATACACTTCTTTATTTACAATGTTGGGAAGCTGCTTGCCCTGTAAACCCGCAATCACATTCTGCGCCGCCATTGCTGCCATCGCATTGCGCGTTTCTGTTGTGGCAGAACCAATATGCGGCAGCACACAAACGTTAGGCATAAAAAGTAAAGGATTATCTTTTGCCATCGGTTCGGGATTTGTTACATCCAGGCCCGCACCCCATATAATTTTTTGCTGCAATGCCTGTATCAGATCCTGCTCATTATGTTCCTGGCCACGGGCTGTATTGATGAAGATGGATGTGGGCTTCATCCTGCCAAAAGCTTTTTTATTAAATATATCTTTTGTTGCTGAAGATAAATTGGCATGAACAGATAATACATCGCTTTGCTGCAGCAATTCATCGAATGAAACATACTTCGCTTCCAATTCCTGTTCTGCTTTATTATTATGGTTGCGGTTGTGATAAATAACCTGCATGTTATAAGCTGCCTTGCATTTCTTTGCCAGTTCAAAACCTATTTTCCCAAGCCCGAAAATGCCGAGCGTTTTATCATACAATTCAATGCCGAGGTTTTCATTAGGGTCATAAAAATCCCACTTGCCATCAATAATGGTTTGATGCATGTAAATGGCTTTTCGCGATACGGCCAGCATCAGCAAAAAAGCCACATCTGAGGTTGCATCGCTTAATACATCAGGTGTATTGCTTACAGGGATTCCTGCTCTCGTAGCAGCTTTCATGTCAACATTATTATAGCCTACAGACATTAATGCCACCAACTTCAAATGTCCGCATGCTTTAAAAAATGTTTCATCCAGCTTATTACCGCCAACGCTAATTAAAGCGTCCTGCGTTTGACAAGCTTCAATAAGTTCTTCCTGTGTAAGATTTCTTTTTTCTGTGTATTCCGTGATAGCATAACCGGCATCTTTTAAAAGCTGCAAGCCGGCTTCGGGATATTTCCTCGTTATAAGTACATTCATGTTAGAAAATTAAATTCAAAAATTAATCATTGTATTTAACTCCATTACTTACTTTAATGCCTGCCTTATATACGGCATCAATCTTTCGCGTGTTCTTTATATCATCAAACGGGTTGGCATTAAGAATAACCAGGTCAGCAATCTTTCCCTTTTCAATAGTGCCAAAGCGATCATCAATCTGCAATAAAGCTGCAGCGTTCTTTGTGGCAATACTAATTGCCTGCGTGGGCGTTAAGCCGGCCTGCACCATTAATGCCAGTTCATTATGTTCTGAAAAACCCTGTGCCCGCACAGGCGTGGCGCCGCTATCTGTACCCAGCGCAACAAGAATGCCTGCATCATATATTTTTTTCAGGTTCTTTAAAGCCGTTTCAAATCCTTTCATATTTCTTTCATATGAAGGCGAATTTTTTAGCCCGTTCTGGTATGCTGAAGATGTTATCATTTCATAAACGCCCGGCTCAAGTGAAGCTTTAAAAAATTCGTCATTTATCCATGCAGGTTTCTGTGCATACATAAAAGCAAATTCGTCTAAAGATAAAGTTGGGATATACGCAACATGCTTTGCTTTCATCTCTTTTAGCAAGGCATCATCAATCACGCTGTCGCGAATGCTGTGTGCAATAATATCAAGCCCGTCAGCAACCAGCTTTCTTGCATCGGAAAGATAATATAAATGCGCTGCCACACGCAGGTTGCGTTTATGCGCTTCGTCAATAATAGCCTTATAAATGGCAGGATCCATTTTAGGTGTAGTGCCTCCAAAATCATCCACCCACATTTTTAAAACCGTTGGCTTCACGGCCGCAACACTGTCTAACTCTGCAGGCACCTGTTGCGGTGAATCAGGCCTGAATAACTGATCCATTACAGATGTAATGGGTCCGCCGGCCTGTGGCACATTAAAACCATAACCGGCAGAATATAAACGGGCGCCCGGCAACAATCCATTCACAGAAGAATCACGCAGGCCGCTTTGAAACAGCATTGGCCTGTCGGTGCCCATTACCAAAATGTTTTCTATGCCGTAATCCTCATATTTCTTTAACTGCGACAGTATATTATTCCTCGTATAATTCTCCGGTTTTGTATTCGTGCCTTTTAATGTGCCGATGTGTACATGTGCACTAATAAGTGCTGGCATAATGGTTTTGCCTTTGAGGTGAATAACGGTGGCATTTGCAGTATCAATATGTTCACCAACATCTGTAATACTATCACCTTCTATACGTATAGAGGCATGCTGCAAAGGCGCACCACCGTTACCGTCAATAATAGTTGCATCATATAAAACGGTTGCTGTTAGATTTTTTGTTGATGTGTTGTTGCCGCAACCTGCAATTACAATTGCGGTAATAAAAAGCACGACATCAGTGAATGCCATTTTCATAAAATATTGTTTTAAATAAATAGCTGCCGGGCAAAAAATATACAACGCACCATTAATCCTTCCATCACGACGGCTTGTATAAGAGCGTTTAAAATTAATTAAAACCACCGGCTATCACTCACTCTTTACTTTCAGATTTGTATTTACGGTATAATTATTAATGCAATGCCTGCACATGTTGAATTTATTATTATCATTGACAAACAAAACAACCTTTAAATGAACGAAGAAATCTTTGAGCAAAGAATAAATCTTGAAGAACTGAATAAAGCAGTTTTCAAACTTCAATCCGAAATAAAAAAAGTTATTGTGGGGCAGGATGATATGGTGCGTTTAATTATGGTGGCGCTGCTTGCCAATGGCCATGTATTAATTGAAGGTGTTCCTGGCGTTGCCAAAACATTAACGGCAAGGCTTGTTGCGAAGTGTTTAAAAACAGGTTTCAGCCGCATTCAGTTTACACCCGATCTTATGCCAAGCGATGTGCTCGGCACTAATATTTTCAATCCCGGCACCGGCCAGTTTGAATTTAAGCGCGGGCCCGTTTTCAGCAATATTGTTTTGATTGATGAAATAAACCGTGCGCCTGCAAAAACGCAGGCAGCCTTGTTTGAAGTAATGCAGGAACAACAGGTAACTATGGATGGTATTACGCATGTAATGAATAATCCTTTCATGGTTATTGCAACACAAAACCCTATCGAACAGGAAGGTACATAC
>JAEWBD010000256.1 GCA_023391315.1 Bacteroidota bacterium
ACTTAGCGCCGGGCACTTTCAGCAAACGGGCATTTAGCGCTTTGTTGTATTCAAACTGAACGGCTATCCGGTTGCTTCCATGGTGATGAATAAGTGAATAGGTTACAGCCTGCATGGGTACAGAAATTGAATACTACGTCACCTCAGTCACAGCAAGGGTTTGTGAAGGAGTTGAATCAGGTTAGCAATTTACAGGTTTTTTAAAATCAAAAAATAACTTACCTGAAATTTCTTGCCTCCGGGAATAGCGACGCCTGTTCCGCTTTCTTTCTGACTTGTGTCTTTTTGTTTTGCGCTTCAAATGGAAAACCGTTCCTTTCATTACGCGGTGATAAAGTAAGTGCCCCACTGGCGCAGGTATGCCGCGTAGCAACAGCAGCGCAGCCCACTTGTGCCTTGCAACTAAAAACAAAAACCCGCAGAAGTGACCTTAAACACAAAAGCCATGCTGCAACACTTACGCCATCTTAAGAGCAAAGCTTCCTTTATTTGTTATGGTAAATAAAGAAAGCTGGAGAAATAATTTACAGATATGATTTAAGAATTAATCATTGTCGTTTTCAAATATCTGTCACAACAGGGTTAGAAAAGCAGGGTCATTATATATCCTGCCGACCTTGTTGTTTCTTTGGTATATTCATACTAATCAATTTTACATATTTAGTTCGAAATATGTAAAGTGATTTCAGGAAGAGGCACGTTGCAGCAAACAGCATTATTGTCAGTAAGTGAAGCAGTAATCAAAAACAGCAGCGCAAACCATATCAGGCAAATACTTTAAACAATAAACACGTTATTCCTGCATCGTTTATAACAAAAGTATCACGGCGCTTATTGCTTTATTTTATTCACCAACTTTGTGCATGTAATATATATGGATAAAAAAGTTTTGATAATAGAAGATGACGCCAATATTGTGGAGTTGCTCACCATACATCTCTACGACCTGGGCTGCAGGATTATAGCGGAAGCCAACGGTCAAAAAGGTTTAACAATTGCCAAAGAGGAACAGTTCGATTTAATAATTCTTGATATTATGCTGCCCGGCCTTAACGGTATGGAAATTTGCAGGAAGATACGGCAAACCGACAGGCTTACACCTATTCTCATGCTTACGGCAAAGTCGGAAGAAATTGATAAGGTGATGGGCCTTGAAACAGGCGCAGACGATTATCTTACCAAACCCTTCAGCATAAGAGAATTTATTGCAAGGGTAAAAGTTATTTTCCGCAGGAAAGAAGATAACGAGGCGTTGCAGGAGGCTACACCCACATCTTCCATTATTACTTATGGCGGCCTGGAAATTGATTTGGACAAAAGAAAAGTTACACTCAACAATATGCGCGTGGAGCTTTCGCCAAGAGAATTTGAACTGATGGCATTGCTGGCATCTAACCCAGGCAAAAGTTATAGCCGCAAACGTTTATTGAACCTTGTTTGGGGCTACGATTTTGAAGGCTATGAACATACGGTGAATAGCCACATTAACCGTTTGCGCGGAAAGATTGAAGATGATGTTTCCAATCCAAAATATATACTAACAACCTGGGGCGTTGGTTACAGGTTTAATGAGGAATTATGAGTCATTCGCAGCTCATTTCACGCTTATAAAAATTGATACGATGCCGGTAAAAAAAATAAAAGGCAATTTATTATTCTGGAAGATAACGGCTGTGTTCACAGGGCTTCTTGTTGTATTGGGCATTGTGTTTGCGCTGATAGCCTCCCGGTTTTCTACATCGTATTTTACCACTGCACACCAGGAATTATACGGAGATATTGCGCAACATCTTGCCAGTTTTACACAGCCACTTAAAAACGGCAAACCAGATACTGCTGTTACACATGACATCATACATTCTACCATGGTGGCCAATCCAAGCGTTGAAGTATATTTATTGGATACGGCAGGCAACATTACAGATTATGTGGTGCCCGATACAACGGTGCAGGTGCATCATGTGAACATTAATACTGTGAAGCAATGGCTTACCGCCGATGCCATGCACCGCCCGATGGGCGATAATCCAAAGCAACCAAGCGAACCCAGCATTTTCTCTGCTGCGCCTGTATATGAAAACGGAAAGCTTACAGGGTATGTATATGCGGTGCTGGCAAGCGAAAAACAAAAGGAAATTTTAAGTTCCATTAATAACCAGTTATACTTCAGGCTTGGCACTTACATTTTTTTTGCGGCATTGCTGGTTGCATTAATAGTGGGTATTGTTATCTTCTTTCTGATGACAAGCAGTATTTCTAAAATTACTTCGGTAGTAAAGCGTTTTAAAGAAGGCGATTATTCTGCCCGCATTGAAGGAAATGCTTCAGGCGATTTGGGAATGTTAAGTGCTACATTTAATGAAATGGCCGATGTGATCGTGGATAATTTTGATAAAATAACGGCTACTGATAAATTCAGGCAGGAGCTTATTGCCAATGTATCCCATGATCTTCGTACGCCTTTATCTATCATGCAGGGATACGTGGAAACATTGATGATGAAAAAAAATGTGCTTTCAGAAAATGATAAAGAAAAATACCTGGCCGTTGTACATGACAGTGCCAAAAAATTATCGGGGCTTGTTGAACAGTTATTTCAATATGCCAAGCTGGAAGCCAATTTGGTAACACCTGAAAAAGAAGCATTTTTTATAAGCGAACTTGCTTCAGATATTTTAATGAGTTACCAGCTTAAGGCAAATGAAAGGAAAATTCATTTGAAAATGCAGGCGCATCCAAATCTCCCGCAGGTATTTGCTGATATTGCATTAACAGAAAGGGTATTTCAAAATTTACTGGATAATGCTTTTAAGTTCACGCCTGATGGCGGTGAAATTACCATCAGATTATCAGAAACAAATTCCGGAATTAAAGTACAGGTTGCCGATACTGGCATAGGCATTGCACCTGAAGACCAGGCGTATATTTTTGAACGTTACAAGCAACTCGGCAAAGAAACCACGCCCAAAAAAGGTATGGGTATTGGCCTTGCCATTGTAAAAAAAATATTAGAGCTGCATCAAACTACAATTGAAGTAATAAGCGAACCGGGAAAAGGAACAGCTTTTAAATTTGTACTGCCGGCAGTTTCATAATCCTCAGACCTTTTTTATTATTTCGCCGGTTACTATAAAGCCACAAATTTTAAACCCTGCTTTTAATAAAGCAGATTTTGATATGGTGTTTTTAATATTACAACGTGCAGCAGGAACACGCTGCATTTTATACGCTTCCTTTTTTAATTGCTGCAACATAAAACTGCCAAACCCTTTACGGCGATAATCTTCCTTTACTTCATAATATACATCTGCGTATGGCAGGTTATAGTTAAGCATTAAACCGCCGGTTGCACCGTTTCATCCTGCAGTTTTAAGATGTAAGCACAATCGTTGGGATTATTATTTTCTCTCTTGTCTTTTTCAAGGCTTAACTGCAGAATAAAAAAATTGGTTTGAAAATTATCTTCAAAAAGAATGGCTTCGGCATTTATGTTAGCCGTGTGTTCATACAGCAAAGTGCTTAGCAGTGCATCATTAGTCTGGCATTTTATAAATGTTGCCCCACAGGCATCTTTAAATTTTTCGAAGATATTGTTCGTATATTTTCTGAAAGTGTCAATAATATAAAACTCAAAAATCGTATCACGGTCTTCTCGCCTGTCTTTGCCCCACACTGCGCCATAGCCGGTTATTACATCATCAATGATGAATGAATATGTATCAGCCCATCCATACAAATGGCATTTATTATATACAAACTGAAAATGGTTTTCATGAAGAAATAAATTGCGCAAAAATTGTATTTGCTGAACATCGGTTTTAAGAATATCTATTTCCATATATAAATATTTTTTGAAAGACCAATGCTTATGATCAGTGGTTGCTGATATCTTCTCCAAAAACAATCTCATACCCGTTATTATCTGTAATAGAAAAATCCCGCATCCAATACTCCCTGTTGCAGATAGATGTTTTTATTGTGGCTTTATTCTTTACGGTTTCCCAAAGTGCATCAACATCTTTCATAAAAATATATATGCTGCCGGTTAGCAATGGCTTTGGAAAAAAATTCTCTTCTTCACCTGGCTCAGCCGTTGGCACTATTGCCATTATCTCAACATTATCTTTATAAAGCGACGCAAAGTTTGGAAAGTTACTGCGGCTTTTAAAACCTAATACTGTTTCATAAAAGGAAATAGTCTCCTGCAGGTTTTTTGTCCATAAAATCAGGCTTAGCTTTTGTAATTGCATATAGTTATTGATTATTATCAGCAAAAGGCTGGTTATTATCAGGCTCTTTTCCAAAACGCAGCACATGCCCATCAGGGTCTTCCACATGCATTTCCATCGCCCAGGAAAAATTGGTGGGCGGCTTTTTTATTTTTACACCTTTTGCTTTCAATTCATCCTGCAGTTTAAATATATCGCCATCAAAACCTATCCAAAGCCAGGTGCCAGGGTTTCCCTGCTCCCCTCTGCATAAGTAAATGCCTGCTCGCATTCATATCTTTTATTGAAAGTATAACCTGTAACCCTTCAATGCGGATGCCGGCTTTGTCCAAAATATTAGTGACTGTATTCATGCTAATATGTTTTATGATTATCAGAGTGAGCCCATATAAATTTCGGGATTGATTGGCGCATAAACAAATTACAATATCATGCAATTAAAAGATACGGTATAGTAATTGCTATTCTGAATGAATCATTCACTTAAAACATTGCTCTATGCCAATTGTAAAAGTTATTGAAGTAATTGCTTCTTCAGAAAAAAGTATTGAAGATGCGCTGCAGTCAGCAGTGCAGGAAGCTTCCAAAACAGTGCACAATATTGATTCTGTATTTGTAAAAGATATTAAAGCGCATGTAAAAGATGGCAAGATCAGTACGTACGGCGTGATATGCAAAATTTCTTTCCGGCTTGATGAAGAAAGATAGTCTTAAGTGGCAGCGGGTGAATAGCAATGCCTGCGGTTAACATCAACAGGTGCACGGATATTTATATCCGTGCATTTTTATTTATAAACAACCCTAACAATATAGCAATGAAGGAATGTTTTATCTTGCCATTCTAAACACCATTTATGCCACCTGCCTTGCAGCAAACAAAACAACGTATTCAGTCAATCGATATTTTACGCGGCATTGTAATGCTTATTATGGCGCTGGATCATACCCGAGATTTTTTTCATGCCACCGCCATGACAGATGATCCGTTAAACTTTAATACAACTACTCCCCTGCTATTTTTTACAAGATGGATAACGCATTTTTGTGCACCGGCATTTGTGTTCCTGTCCGGCACCTCTGCGTTTCTTGCAGGCCGGCGTAAAAGCAAAAAAGAACTAAGCACTTTTTTAATGAAGCGCGGGTTATGGCTGCTAATTGTTGAAATAGTAATTATGTCGCTGATATTTTCTTTTAACCCGCTTTACAACATTATTTTTTTGCAGGTTATTTGGGTGATAGGATGGAGCATGATATTCCTGGGGCTGCTGGTAAGAACTTCCATGAAACTTATTATTATAATCGGCGCTATTTTATTTTTTGGACATAATATACTTGATTATGTTCAGTTGCCGCAACAGGGTTTTGGCCATGTACTGTGGAGTGTTTTATTCACTGCCTTCGGCACAGTTTTTAAGTACGGCGAAACCCGTTTCATTCTTGATCTTTACGCCATTCTTCCCTGGACAGGCGTAATGTTTTTAGGCTATGGTTTTGGCAAACTATATCAGCAGCCCGATGATGTTAAAAGAAAAAAAACAATACTCTCTATCGGTTTTGCAGTTATTATTTTCTTTATCGTTTTAAGATATATTAATCAATATGGCGATCCCAGCCACTGGTCAATACAAAAGAATGCGCTTTATACATTTTTATCTTTTCTAAATACATCAAAATACCCGCCGTCACTTTGTTATTTATGTATGACGCGTGGGCCGGTAATTGTTTTGCTAGCCTTAACAGAAACATTTCAAAATAAATTTGCGCGGTTTGCAGGCATGTATGGAAGGGTGCCATTCTTTTATTATGTGCTGCATTTTTTCCTGATACATGTTATATGCGTTATACTGTTTTTAGTTTCTGGCCACACGTCAAAAGATATTGTTGATATGAATTCGCCGTTCCTGTTTCGCCCGCAGCATTTTGGTTTTAGCCTGGGAATAGTATATGTTTTATGGATAACCGTAATTCTTGCTTTATATAAACCCTGCAAGTGGTTTGATACTTACCGGAAAACCCATTCGCAATGGTGGTTAAGTTATTTGTAACCCCGCCGTGCATGTTAAGCTGAATTTTGATTTATAAATACTTTCACTTATAATCGTTTTCATTTACAAAGAATATTTTTAAATATGCATGTATGCTCAAGTTCAAATTCGCATTGGGTGCATTTTGTGCAGTATTATTATTTCTTTATTCCTGCAATTCTGAAAATAAAAATAGAGTTCCTGAAGAAAAGGCTGTTCACGAAGAGGTAGCGCCTGGAAGTTTTAATCTTAATTCAGGCATAAAATTCGACAGTAACCATATACGGGAATTTCTCGACAGCATGCCGCTTTTTAAACAGTTCAGCAAAGAGTTTGATACATTTTACCGGGCCAACAATTATAACTATGCGTGGTATGATAAGAATGGCCTGATTGAAACAGCCGGTGCGCTTACATCAAGCCTTAACGAAGTAACGCAGGAAGGTGTAACGGCTTATATCCCATATAAAGATACACTGGAGGAATTGCTGCACACAACCGACCTGCGTGCGCCTGATATTACAACCGAATTAATGCTTACAGGTGAGTATTTTTATTATGCGAAGAAAATATATGCCGGTACGCTTAATGGCAAAGCAGATTCTATTAACTGGTACCTGCCGCGAAAAAAATTATCCTATTCTACATTACTTGCAAACAATTTAAATGCAGGCAGTTTTGGCGAATCAAGAGGCGATGTAACAGGACTACAATATGATGGTTTGAAAAAAGCCCTGGCACATTACCGGGATATTGAATCGAAAGATGATGAAGTAATAATTCCTGCCATAAAAAAATCCATCAAACAAAAAGATTCTTCCGCAACAGTTGCTGCTGTTAGAAAAAGATTAATGCAGTTAGGTTATATAACGGCAGCAGATACAGCAGGCCAGGTGTATGATCGAAACCTCGCCGGCGTTGTGCGAAAACTTAAAGATGTATATGGTTTAAAACAGGATTCGCTGCTTTCCAATGAACTGGTTACAGAGCTGAATGTGCCTGCAAAAAAACGAATTGAACAGATAATGGTGAACATGGAACGTTTGCGCTGGTTGCCTGAAGACACAACGGTTTCAAAAGAATTTATTCTCGTAAACATTCCTGAATATACGCTGGTATATTATGAAAATGCAAAGCCGGTTTGGCGGTGCGGCGTTGTTGTAGGCACTCCCATGAATAAGACGGTAATTTTTAGCGGGGATATGAAATATGTTGTATTCAGCCCTTATTGGAATGTGCCGAAAAGTATTATTAACAAAGAAGTAAAACCGGGCATGGCGCGTAATAAAAACTACCTGGCTGCACATAATATGGAATGGAATGGCGGGCAGGTACGGCAAAAACCCGGGCCAAGAAACTCGCTTGGCCTTGTAAAATTTCTTTTCCCCAATTCAAACAATATTTACCTGCACGATACACCCTCCAAGTCTTTGTTTAACGAAACCAACCGCGCATTTAGTCATGGATGTATCCGTGTGGCAAAACCACGCGATCTTGCCATAAGGGTATTGAGGCGAAACCCTGAATGGACGCAGAAAAAAATTGATGAGGCCATGCATGCAGGCAAAGAAAAATGGGTAACATTAAAACAAACAATACCGGTTTATATTGGTTATTTCACGGCTTATATAGATGGTAACGGAGAAGTAAATTTCAGAAAAGACATTTACAAAAACGACGACCGTTTATACAATATGCTTGTGCAGAATTGATATAATCCGGTTAAACAATAGCCACGAAATACATATTACTATACTGGCATTTGTGGCTTATTTATTTATATTACACATAACCTGTTGTGCTATTAAAAATTTTAAAGAGCACCTATTAAATGACGTTCTTAGTTCGTCATGCTGAGGTGACGAGACATCTCTGTACAGTTATAAATTTCAAAATAAGGCAGAGATTTCTCCTGTCGTCGAAATGTCGGTTCAATCTGTTTCTATATAAGTTTAATAGCCAACACTTAAACATGATATTTATACGGCTGCCTTTACAACACCGCCATCAACCCTTAGTGCAGCGCCGTTTGTTGCTGATGAAAGCGGGCTTGCAATATAAGTTACAAGGTTAGCCACTTCTTCCGTGGTTGCAAAGCGTTGTATAATTGATGTGGGGCGCATCATTTTAAAAAAATCATTTTCCACCTCATTCACCGGCTTGTTTTGCTCTTTGGAAAGGCTTTCAATAAACCCGCCCACGCCTTCTGATTTTGTGGGCCCGGGCAATATGGCATTCACTGTAACATTAGTGCCTTTTGTAAGTTCAGCAAGGCCGCGGCTTACGGCAAGCTGCGCCGTTTTTGTCATACCGTAATGTATCATCTCTTCAGGAATCTGTAAGGCAGATTCACTCGAGATAAAGATGACCCTTCCCCAATTTTGTTTTAGCATTTTTGGAAAATAATGACGCGATAAACGCACACCGCTCATTACATTCACTTCAAAAAAAGTAAACCATTCCTCATCCGGAATATCTACAAACGGCTTTGGGCCGAAAGTGCCTGCATTATTAATAAGTATATCCACAAACGGAATCTGTTTTATAAGATTATCAACATCATCTTTCTTTGAAAAATCGGCTGCAACGCCGCTTACATCAGCAGCGGGTACGTCTTTTTTTAATGTTTTAATTGCTTCGTTTATTCTTTTATTACCACGGCCATTAATGATAACCCTTGCACCTTCTTTCAATAAATTTTTTGCAATAGCATATCCAATGCCTGCTGTGGAACCGGTAACTAACGCGGTCTTGTCTTTCAGTTGTAAATCCATATCAGCTTATTTAAAAATGTGATTAATATTTAGAAAATTCAATACTGCAAAAATCCATACTATTGTTTAATGCAAACCTGCCTACTAAACATTCATAAAAATTTATCATTACTATCTATAAAAAAGATAAATAATATAAAATTGAAAAACTTGGTCGAAATTTTGTAATTAGCAACATATTAATAAACACAAAATATATTATCGTGAAAATTAAATCTTCTTTAATGATTAGCGCCACCGCCATGGCAATACTTGCTACCAGTTGTGTAGGCACTAAAAAGTACCAGGCATTACAGGCAGATTACAGCAGTTTACAAGGGAGGATGAATGCAATTGGAAAAGAAAATGCAGACTGCCAGAGCAATTTAAGTTCAGCAAACGTAAAAATAGCAGGGCTGCAGGACCAGTTAAGGGCAGAACGCGCCAATGCACAAACCCAACAGGCTAATGCACAATCACTCCAGGCTGCATTGGATAAATGTCTTACTTCTACAAGCCAGGGCAACGTAAATATTTCAAAGCTTGTTGATGAAATAAATTCTTCCAACAAGTATATACAGCAACTGGTTAATTCAAAGAATAAAAGCGATTCTTTAAACATGGTATTAACCAATAACCTTACACGGTCATTGAGCCGTGAAGAAATGAAAGATGTGGATGTGCAGGTATTGAAAGGTGTTGTATATATTTCTTTATCTGATAACATGCTGTATAAATCAGGCAGCTACGAAATATCTGATAAAGCCAACGAAACATTATCTAAGATTGCCAAAATAATTATGGATTATAAAGATTTTGAAGTGTTGATTGAAGGTAATACCGACAATGTGCCCATTTCAAAACCAAACATCCGCAACAACTGGGATTTAAGTACATTAAGGGCATCTTCTGTGGTGCAGGCTTTGCAAAATACTTTTGGTGTTGATCCGAAGCGCCTTACAGCAGGCGGCCGCGGCGAATACAATCCTGTTGCCAGCAATGATACACCTGATGGAAAAGCAAAGAACAGGCGTACGCAAATCATCATTACGCCTAAACTTGACCAGTTTATGGAATTGATTGATAAAGCGCCCGAACCAGATTCTACTGTTACATCTCCTGCAACCACCAATTAAAGCAGGCTTATTTAATTATATAAAAGGTTGTTGAAAGATTTCAACAACCTTTTTCATTTTCAACAGCTTTAAAGATTACCTGCAAATTATTTTCTTCCACACTTTACACAGATAACGCTCCGCTTATTTTCGTCTTTCTGTAAACATTGTATCTTTCGCCGCATTGAACCATAAATAAAAGATATTGAGATTAGCCGCAATAGATATTGGCAGTAATGCAGCAAGACTATTAATTTCTGAGGTAAGACCCGATGATGAAGGCAGATCCGAACTTACCAAACTCAACTTAATACGTGTGCCGTTACGCCTGGGTTTTGATGTGTTTGAAAAAAATGAAATAGGCAGTAAAAAAATTGTAATGCTTATGCAAACCATGAAGGCATTTAGTTTTTTGCTGAAAGCATATGAGGTAAAACAAGTGAAAGCCTGTGCCACCAGTGCTATGCGGGATGCTGTTAATGGCCCGGACATAATAAAACAGGTAAAACTTGAAACCGGTATTAAAATAAATATTCTTAACGGCGATGAGGAAGCAACCATGATCTACGAAAATCATATTGCAGAAAACCTCGGCCGGGAACATGCATATTTATACATTGATGTGGGCGGTGGCAGTACCGAATTAAGTTTTATTGCCGATGGTAAACTGCGTTATAAAGAATCTGTAAACATCGGCACTATCCGCATATTAAAAAACATGGTTGATGAATCGATGTGGGATGAATTTAAAGCTAAAGTTAAAACCAATATCAAAAGCAAACTCCCGGTAATTGCTATAGGTTCCGGTGGTAACATCAACAAAGTATTTTCATTAAGCAAACGAAAAGATGGCAAGCCGCTCTCCTTTGAATTATTGAAAGATTATTATAAAGAGCTTTCCAGTTTTTCATTAAGCGAACGCATCCGCATATACAAAATGAAAGACGACCGCGCCGATGTAATTGTGCCCGCCCTGCAGATTTATGTAAACGTAATGCGCTGGGCCGGTATAGAAGAAATATATGTGCCTAAAATAGGCCTGGCAGACGGTCTTATACAAAAGCTGTACGAAGAAATACAAAATAAAAAATAATCAGCATATTTGCACCGGCATCTGGATATGTTTTATTCTAACGCAGGGTCATATTCAGCTTCTATCACCAATTAATTTATTCAGATGTCAACACACAAAGAAGTAAAAAAAATTACCACCCATACATTACAGCGCATGAAAATGCAGGGCGAAAAAATTGCCATGCTTACCGCCTACGATTTTTCGTTTGCCAAACTTATAGACAGCGCTAATATTGATGTAATTCTTGTTGGCGACAGCGCCAGCAATGTTATGGCCGGCCATGAAACCACATTGCCTATTACACTGGAGCACATGATCTATCATGCTTCATCTGTCATTAGAGGTGTAAACCGTTGTCTGGTGGTGGTTGATCTGCCTTTTGGCTCTTATCAGTCCAATTCAGATGTGGCATTGGCTTCCGCTA
>JAEWBD010000341.1 GCA_023391315.1 Bacteroidota bacterium
TTTGTAAATATTTTATAGCGTTCCACATATTGCGGCCCCCATTGTTCATTGCCAAAGCCCAGCAGTTTAAGGTTAAAAGGAGCGACGTGACCCATTACCTCACGCAAATGCCCCCATTTTGTTGAGACATCGCCGTTGGCAAATTCAATTAAATCCAATGCATCCTGTATGTACGGATCGAGCTGTGTTGTATCCACCACTTCAGCAGAATTAAACTGGCAGGCCATGCCGCAATTCAGAATGGGCAATGGTGTTGCGCCTATATCTTCGGCCAATTGGAAATATTCAAAAAAACCAAGTCCGAAACTTTGGAAATAATCAGGCGTGGGGCGGTGCGCAAATTCGGTATTCCAGCGGTTCACAATAACCTGCCTCTCTTCAACCGGTCCCACCGTTTTTTTCCATTGATAGCGTGTTGCCAGTTCCCTTCCTTCAACAATACAGCCACCGGGAAAGCGCAGGAAGCCGGGTTTCATATCAGCCAGCAACTGCACTAAATCGGCCCTTAAACCATTTGGCCTTTCTTTCCACGTATGCTGCGGGAATAGAGAAAGCATATCAAAATCAGCAACACCCTCTCCTTCAAACCAAACATTCAACCTGGCTTTTAATTCAGTTGCATTTGCCGTAAGACTGGTTTTGTATTGTTGCCAATTATTACCCGAAATGTTGATGGTTTGGGATTCGCCCAAATTTTTGCCTGTACTGTCAACCAGTTGCACATGCAATGTAAGATTGCCGGCTTCGCTGCGGGCCGAAACAGTAAAAATATATTGCTCATTTTTTTTAATGCCCATACCGCGGAAACCTTCATTGGTTAATCCGAATTTACCTGTGGCAGTATTACGTGTAACCCTTATGTAGCGCGGGTTTGCGCTGTCTGTTTCCAGCCTGTTGGTTACCAGTACACTGCCTGTGGTTGGTGATGCCTGCCGGATAGACCAGCCCGTTAAGGGAGTAAAGAATTCAAACGAACGGTTCTTCACCAATTCTGCATATAAACCGCCATCGGCTGCAAAGTTGATGTCTTCAAAAAATATTCCCCACATGGTTGGCTGAACGGCTGCAGTTGGTTTATCTGCTTTTACAACCAATGGCTGGCCTTCTGTTGTATGAGCATACAATAATATTGCAGCGATTGCAATTACACGGTTAATTTTCATTTCTTAAATAAATACCTTTTTGCGTGGTTAAATTGAGTTTATGATATATGAACAAAACAAGGGAACCGGTAGAAACCAGTTCCCGGATTCTTATTAGACAAAAAATAAAAAACGTATTAAAAAAAGTATATGGGCAGTTAATACTGCAATCAATTTTCATATAGCGCCAAAGCTTGATTGATAGTATAAAACCTGCTATGCCACAGGCTTTGCAAATATGAAAATAGGATAAGTTTTTTATTTGTCAAAAAAACATTTATTATTCAGGCACGGATTGCTGTTGTTTTATCCGGCTTGCAACTTTGCACTGCAAATGCGTATTTTTTAAGATGTTTGGAAGAGGTTGTGACTTTGTTATTCAACAGAATGCTTCCTTCATGTTTACTTGCAGGTTCCTGCACACCTGCGCGTAGGTTCCCTGATGCCTGGAGGATATTAATGGTATGATTGTATTAATACCGGAAAAAGAAAATTGCCTGGATACATTCATCCTTTCTTTATACCTCTTATTATATCATTCACCATTTATAATCCATCATTCACAATGTACAATCCATCATTCACTAACTCGGCTTCTTTAAATTTTGTTTGAAATTGTTTTATCAGCATATTTGCAATAGAGATAATGATTGCTGAATTGCAATTTGTGATGATCAGTCCGAATCCGATAAAATAAAAATTAATAATCCAAAATAAACTGTTTGCCAAGTTCCACGTCCTGTGAGGACGTCCGTACCATTCAATACTTTCCATTAAAACATGTAACAAATTACTGAGCAGGTAATGCTGCCTTAGTTTTTTCTCTTTCCCGATGCATTGTTCTTAATAAGCAGTTGGGAGTGAGGGCGGCGAAGCCGTGAATACTGTTTTGTAATTTCCTTTTCAAACAATAAATATTTTCAGTGCTTTTTGGCCCGGCGCCAAAGTACATTGTCTGGTAAATGCCAGGCCAGACATTCATCTTTATACCTGATTAATGCTTTCTTATTTTAAGAATCTTATCCCGCTGCTTGCCTGCATCATTTTTATGGCTGCCTTTTCTTCGTGCGGTGTGCCGAAAAATTTTCAAAACGCCGTATATCTTAAAGACAGCGTTACCGATTCGGAACGCATGGTGCTGCAAAAGCCCGTGGTAATAATGCCGGGCGACAGGCTGAACATTAATATTACCGCTATAAATAAAGAAGCGGCCGATGCTTTTAATATTACCCAGGGTGCTGCCACGCAGGGCGTACAAGGCTACCTGGTGGATGCTGCTGGTAACATACAAATGCTGCAACTGGGCACTATGCCTGTTGCGGGTTTGGCGCCGGCTCAATTACAGCAGCAGTTACAAAAGCAGTTAGATGATTATATAAAGGGATCGGTAGTTACAGTGAATATTGCCAATTTTAAAGTGATGGTAATGGGAGAGGTGGGAAGCCCCGGCACGCTGCAGGTACCGGATGGTAAAATTAATATACTGCAAGCCATTACGCAGAGCGGCGATCTTACCCTTTATGCCAAACGGGATAATATTCTGGTGATACGTGAACAGAATGGCAAACGCGAATTTGGCCGGGTGGATATTTCTTCCAATAAAATATTTACTTCTCCTTATTATAATTTACAGCAGAATGACGTGATCTATGTGGAACCAGACAAAGCAAAGTTTATTAATAATGATGTTTTTCTTAACCGCAATGTGCGTTACCTGGGTTTGGCCATGACGGCGCTTTCTGCTGCGTTGCTTATAGTAAATGTCATTAACAGGTAAAATGTGATTAAGGGGCAATTAACTTTTAAAAAAGGTATTAAAGTATAAGAATTTAATGGCTGCGGCTTCAATCAAAAAGACAGTTATAAAGGAAGAAGAAAACGAATTTTCGTTCAGGGAATTACTGATGAAATCGCTGAACTACCTGCCGATGTTCGCGCTCTTTTTTGCAGTGGCCCTTATCATAGCCTATATATACATACATTTCCAGACGCCTGTATATTCCACCAGTATAAAAGTGCTCATTAAAAATGCTGGTAAAGAAAGCAATGAAGACCAGGTTTTGTCAGAATTGCTTAACACTTCAAAGCCTAATATTTATAACGAAATGGAAGTGTTGCAGTCGCATCAACTAATGGCAAGGGTGGTGAAAGCACAGCAACTCAATACCGCTTATTATTCCATCGGCAAGGTGAATACCATTGAGGTATATGAGCCGGACCCCGCTAAAAGATTCCTGGTATTTTCCAATATAAAAGATTCCGGCCGGAGCTATAACATTAACCTGCAGGTAAAAAAAGATGGCATTTATATTTTACATGGTGAAAATGCCGTGAAAGCAACTAACCAAACCATCATCCATACACCTGATTTCGATTACCTGCTTAATATTATCAATCCCGAAGATTATAAACCGGATTACCAGTACCAGGCCGTATGGCGGCCCACAGATGCGGTGGCAGGCGGCCTTGCCGGTTCTGTATCTGTAAGTCCTTTAAGCAAATACTCTTCCGTGCTGGTGGTATCCACTTCCTCGCAGGTGCCCCGCAAAGCGGAAGTTATTTTAAATACGCTGGCAGCAGAATATAATAGTTATAATATTGAACAGAGCAATAAAATTGCAGAGAACACCATCCGGTTTATCGATGACCGTCTCATCTTCATCAGCGGCGAACTGAATGAAGTGGAAAATAACTTGAAAAATTTTAGGGTAAACAACTCGCTCAATATAAGTACAGAAGGCAGTGTGGAAACCGGCATAGCCAAAGACCTTGAAACAAAATTAAATGAGCAGGAACTGCAAATGAATATAGCTGATATGGTA
>JAEWBD010000381.1 GCA_023391315.1 Bacteroidota bacterium
GGCCCGGCCCGGGCGCTAATACATGCCAGGGATATTCTTGTTTAAACGCATCAAATGCGTAGGTAATATCAACAGGCTTACTCCATGTTTTTCCTTCATCTTTTGATTTCATGTAATAAGCATTTGCATAATTTACCTGGAACAATAAATGCACGGTACCATTCTTATCAGCTATGGGAACAATATTGCTTGTTGGTTTGCCGGGTGTATGTGGAATAAGTATTGTAGGCGGCGTCCATGTTTTACCGTTATCATCGCTTCTGCGCATAACGAGGTCTATATCATCCCAGTCTTTTCCTTTGCCATATCTTCCTTCGGCAAAAGCTAAAACAGTTCCTTTCTGTGTAATGAGCAATGCCGGCACATGAAACATGGTATAACCATCTTTTGCGGGCTCAAACAATTGTGTAGTATCTGAAAATGCTGTTTGCGCATTGGTTTCGCAGAACAGGCTGCAGGCCATTGCAAACAATAACAGGCCCTTATATTTTTTTAATATACGTATCATGATATACGTCTTAAAAAATTAGTGTATAATTTGAGTTGATGATTTGAAACAACTTAATAACCTTCCGTTTGCGTTAACTGATCATTGTTCCCAAGCACGGTGGTATTCAATGGCCAGAAAAGCGGTGTAGTCTTGCCTTTTAGGTTTGGAACATAATTATAAACATCTATAGTACCACCGTAATGAAAACGTACAAGATCATACCATCTTTTATTTTCAAAATACAGTTCACGGCCACGTTCATCGAGTATCTCTTTCTCCACATTTTGCTTATCCTTTACACCTGCATAATCGCCTATACCTGCACGTTGCCTTACTTTATTAAGATAAGCAACAGCGTTATCTATATCATCCAATCCTGCATAAGCTTCTGCTTTCATTAAATAAATATCAGCCAGCCTGTACATAATCAAATCATTATCCGGCACACGCCCGTCAGCATAAATATTGCCACGGTATTTGGTTATCCATGAAACTTTCGGGCCATCGGCCTGCATTTCTGTAACCCATGTCCATGGAATGCGTTTATCTTCAGGATGTGCGCTGAATAAGGCTTTTGATTCCTCACTTATCTGGTAGGCGCCCTGGCCTGTGGCCGAACTTTGGGTATATGGTATGCTATCTATGTTTAAAGCCCCTTCTACAATATTTATAAATGGAAAGGCATTTACCACATAATTATTTCCGGTTTCATCTCTGTTATAATAAGCAGCAAGGATATCTTCATCATTTGATGAAGCCTTTACACCCGTAACATTTGCAAAGTCTGCATTCAACGATACGCCTGTTTTTTCCACTTCATTAATTGCAGCAATGGCATCATTAAAATCCTGGCTGCCTCCGCCTAATACTTTGGCACTCCAAAGTTTTACATCTGCCTTAAGCGCCTGTGTCGAACCATAGGCAAAACGATATTTTGAAGGATAACTATAAATATCATTGGAAGCAACAGATTTGAATAACAGGATGGCAGAATCAAGATCGCTGTTTATTTGCTTGATAACATCAGCAGCGGGAGACCTTGGCAGCAAGGGCACATTTTCATCCACTACCGGCTGCAGCATTAATGGTGCATCTCCAATTATTCTTGTTAAATGGAAATAAAAAAAACCTCTCAGCGCATAAGCTTCTGCGGTTATTAAAGGTTTATGATCAGGATTTAGTGTAAACTGAAAATCCCCTATTTTGCTCAACAACAAATTGCAATGCCCGATAGCCCGGTACCAGTCATTGTAATTAATAGCGCCTGAACTTGCTGAAAGATTTTGCGCCCATGCCACCGAAAACCTTGAGTTGGATGCGGAAATTAATTCTTCGCCTCGTTCCATGCCATACGTTACATTATTCTGAAAAGTGCGCATGAATGTATATATGCCCACTACATAAGGTTCAAAATCACCTTCACTTTTAAAATAAGTGGCTTCTGTAATACTTGATCTTGGTGTTACATCAAGAAGCTTCTTACAGCCGGAAAGAATGCCTACAGCAAATGACACCGTAAGTGTATATATAAAAACTTTTTTCATTGTTGATAATAGTTTGACGTTATTTAAAACTGGCGTGATATAATTAGAATCTAAGTGTTGCACCTAAAGTGTATTGCCTCGGCCTTGGATAACCAATTGCATCAAAACCTGTATAAGTTTCAGGATTGATACCGCCATACCTGGTTATATATGCTACATTATATACACTTGCAAATACATTTAAACCTGTAGATTTTATCTTTTTCATGATATTGATGGGCAGGTTATATGAAATAGTTATTTCGCGCAAGGCAATAAAATCTCCTTTATCAATCATGGCCGAAACATCCGAACCATAAGAGTTGTTTACCCCCATTGTAGCATTCCGCAGATAATTACGCTGGCCAAAATCATAGTCAGCAAAAGAAAATCTCGCATAATGCTTGTTTACATCTCCTTCTTTTTGCCATATATCATTTCCTAGTGCCTGTGCGGGTGCGCCCTCATTAAAAGCGCGGCCCTGGCCCAGCGATCTTGCCAATGCGCCATTTTCAATAAGATGGCCCATTGCATAATCCATATTCACCCTGAGCGAAAGCCTCTTATAAGTAAAGCTGTTTTGAATACCGCCGGTTATATTGGGTGTGCGGTAACCCATAAATACCTGGTCTTTTGTATCAATAACACCATCGCCATTCACATCATCAAAAATAAAATCACCGGCATGTTTACCTGTCGTTATACCTAGTGGCGAAGCCAGGTTGTCAACATGTGTTTCATTCCATGCTGCAGCTTCGGCTTCTGTAGAAAATACACCTAACACCTTATATGCATAAATTGCAAATGGCCTTTCTCCTTCAGCAACACCGCCGGCTTCGATTTCTGATTTTGATTTTGGATCGTAAATAATATCACCTCCCTGGCGGTTTTTATCACGGCCGTTATCAGGCAGCTCCAGTACTTTTTGCTGGTTAAGCGCAAAAGCAAAATTGAAATTCCATGTAAAGTCCCTTAGTTTAACAGGTGTTACGCCAAGCTCAATTTCCCATCCTTTATTTTGTAAAACACCGTTGTTATAAACAATAGAAGAAAAAGGCGCTTCTGAAGGTAATGGCTTTGAAGCGAGCCTGTTTTTGGTAAGTTTGTTATAATAATCAACAGTAAGCGTTATCCTGTTTTTAAACAAGCCCATATCAACAGCAAGGTCTGTTGTTTGCGTAGTTTCCCATATGAGATTCGGGTTAGAAAGATTAGCCCTTAACACACCTGCTTCCTGTGCATATTGTGTGGTTGAGTAACCGCCATACGTGTCAGTAAGGCTAAGGTCATTCAACCCTGCAGCACCCCAGCTTCCTCTTAGTTTTAAAAAGTTGATAGCGTTTATCTTCCAGAAATTTTCTTCATGAATATTCCATCCGGCAGAGAAAGAAGGAAAGACTGCATACTTGTTTTCAGGCGCGAAGTTGGAAAACCCGTCATCACGTATGGAAGCAGACAAAAGATATTTTCCTTTATAATCATAGTTGGCCTGGCCGAAGAAGCTGGCAGAACGGGTTTCACTTAAGCCCGTACCAAAATCTGTTACGTTGGGAACAACTACACCATTAATTACAGTAGTAGGCGGCTCATCGATTGTTTCTATATAATCGTTGGTTGCTCTTTGAGAACCTATGGTTACTGTATTGCCTGTGTTCTGTGTAAAGTTGAAACCACCCAGCACTGTAATATTATGCATATTATTTAAATGAAGATCATACTGCAAAATCTGGTCAATCATCACCTGCCTTGTATTGTTGGTACGTTCATTTTTTTGCCTTTGTGTTGAAGGTTGTATTTCATTCTGTGGCGTTTGCAAACGCTGAAAGCGGTAGGTATAATCCTGCAACAGATAAGAAAAAGCAGGCTTATAATGAAGACCTTTTGCAAGTGTGATATCTGCATCAACCCTTGAAACAAAACGTTCTGTTTTCACATGGGTTTTATCATAGTATAATGTATGAAGCCTGTTACGGGCAGAATACAATTCTCCCAAAGCAGGCAGGCCATCATCTTTATACATTCTTATTAATGGCGTAAGGCGCGTGCCACGGGTAAGTTCATTCTGAAAAGCTTCCACATAGTTAGGGCGGATATTCTGGTAATTTACCATAGCATTCAGCCTGAAATTGTCAGACACTTTAAACCCGAAATTTCCGAGCACATCAATGCGTTTATATTCCGTACCGATAAAAACACCCTTCTGATCAGTATTGCCAACAGAAAGATTATAATTCGCATTTTCACCACCGCCATTTATGGCAACATTATCTACGTTTGAAATACCGGTGTTCCAGATAAGGTCCTGGTAGTGGTTATCCTTAAAAATTAAAGTAGAGCCAGGGTTGATAGGATCATCTATGGTTTGCCAGCCATTCGCCAGTAAATTATTTACATAATCCTGACCTTCTACCGCAACAAGGTTGTCATATAATGCTGTTGTATAAACATAACGCCCGTATTCACCCGGCTGCGTAAATTCTTTTGTACCTGCAGAGAAGCCGCCGTTGTATAAAAGATTGCTCTTATTTAACAGGTCATAGGTATTCTGTACTGTTGTTCTTGCCAGCTTGAGGTATTGTTCAGCATTCAGGTATTTATAATCACGCGCCTGTGTTTCCCATGTGGTGCGATGGTTTAATGAAATATTCATTTTGCTGTTAAACTTTCCACCCTTTGTCTTTATTACTATAACACCATTCGCACCGCGGGCTCCGTAAACAGCAGTTGATGCAGCATCCTTCATCACCTGAATGGATTCAATATTATCGGGATTAATATCATCCATCGATCTGAACACACCGTCCACAACCACAAGCGGATCTGTATTATCGGATGAACCAACAGAATTTCCGCCGCTATTCCCATTGCCCGAGCCATACACATTCAGCTTGGTACCACCTCTTATAATTATATTGCTCACACCGGCGCCGGGTTGCCCGCTGTTTACCGGGATAGAAATGCCTGGCATCTTACCCTGCATCGCCTGTATAGGGTTAGGGCTGGGTTGATTCTCCAGTTCATCACTTGTTATTTTAGAAATTGCCGCCGTTGTTTTCGCCTGCGATTGTTGTATATATCCAACTATAACAACATCGTTGAGATTCTTGTTAGTTGCGGACAGCCTTACGCTAATAGATGATTGGGTACCGGCCACCACCTCTTTATCCTCGAAGCCAACGCTCGAAAAAACCAGCACAGATGCTGCCGAAGGCACCGAAATAGAAAATGATCCGCCGGTACCGGTTACGGTTCCCGCAGAAGAATTTTTCACCCGCACACTTACATTTTCTATTCCATTGCCGCTACTGTCTGTTACGGTGCCTTTAACGGTTATGTTTTGGGAAAACACATTTGTTTGAAGGAACAGGAAGACGGCAACTAAAAAAAACAATTGCAGCTTTGGAGGATTATACCTTCTTTTCATAAGCAATAACATCGTTTACCAGATTAAATAATTATAAAAATAAATTGTCCTTTTGTAGTTATGTACTACATAACAAAAATAGACAGTTCATCCAAACTTCCAAAAAATTTTTGCCGGTGGAAAAAGATATATGCTGTATTTATTAATTAAAACGGCCAAACACTTGCCTGGCAATGATTACAGCAGGCGTTGGATTCTACATTATTTCTTTCTTATCTTTTTAAAGTGGTGCTCCAGGTGTTTTGCCATGGCTTTTCTGAACTCTTCTTTACTGCCGTTTCGCAAAATATTTACAAGGTCAAGATGGGAAACACTGCCCACAATAGGAACTTTCTCCAACGAAACAAGATAACCAAAAACGGGCAGCAGCATATCCTGAAAACGTTGCAGGGTTGGGTTATTGGTCATGCTGTAAAGTTTGCCATGAAAGTCAATTTCATTCTTTATTCTGAATGCATGCTGGCCTGTAGTTGGCTTTTGCTTTTTGGCGATAGCCTCCAGTTCATCAATATCTTCCTTCTTTTTGCGTATAAACAAAAGATCAGCAAGGCCCATCTCTAAAACAAGCCGCAGTTCAAATATATCCTGCAAAGTATTTTCATCAATAAACAATGGATCAAGCACGCGTTCAAACGATCCCATTATATCAGGGCTTGTTAATACCATTCCCCGTTTTCTCTTTGTTTCAATCATGCCAAGCATGCGCAAACGGCTTAGCGCCTCCCTTACCACGTTTCTGCTAACACCTAACGATTCGGCCATCTCGGTTTCCTTTGGCAAAGCATCTCCGGGCCTGAACGATTTATTCTTTAAATATTCCCGCAGGCGTATTTCTACTATATCGGCCATTGTTTTGTGGGCTATTTTCTCAAGATCTTTTGTTGATGCTTTAACTGGCATAAAAATTAATAAAGGGTGTTTATTCTCAAATGTAATACAACAAAGAAATTTAATATGGCAATGTGCTGCAATTATTTGAATAAAGATTTATCACTTATAATATGCGCAAACATTTCCGGATAATATCCAAATAAAACAAAAAAAACATTATGTAGTACAAAATGACATAAATTTTCTATTTTGCAACTATTCGACGACGAAAATTGCTAAAGAAAATTATGAACTTGCCTGAAATGTTTATTACCATAACCAAAAAGCCACTATACCTGACAGTATTTATATTTACTATGCAGTTTGTTGCAACTGCACAAAATGAAAAGCTGAATATACTTTTAATAACGTCAGAAGATAACGGCCCCGATCTCGGGTGTTATGGTGCCAAAGATTTACAAACGCCTTTTTTAGATAAGCTGGCGCAACAGGGTGTGAAATTTCAGAATGCTTTTGTTACCTATGCATTGTGCAGCCCCTCAAGATCAACTTTATTTACAGGATTATATCCACATCAAAATGGCCAGGTTGGTTTGGCAACGCATCACTTTCGCATGTATGATGGCATTAAAACATTACCGGTTTATTTAAAAGAAGCAGGTTACAGAACAGGCTGTATTGGCAAAATACATGTGAACCCGGAATCTGCGCTGCCATTCGATTTCAGACCGGCGAAGCCCACCCAATTACAGGGTTCCAATTTCGCAAGAAAGAATCTCAGTTTGTATGCATTACTGGCAGATAGTTTTATGAATGCGTCTGGCGAACCGTTCTTTCTTATGGTTAATTATCCCGATGCCCATACAAATTGGAAGCGGCAGGTTGATGGCATGCCGGCAAAACCTTTGGATAGTAACCATATTTCTTCGCCACCATCTTTTGTTGGGTCCAACAGCAATCGCTTAAAACAAATGACTGCGGATTATTACAACAGTATTGAACGTGTTGATCAGTTAATTGGTGATCTTCTTAAAAAATTAAAATCACAAGGGAAAGACAAGAATACATTGGTTATATATTTAGGTGATCATGGTGCTGAGTTTTCAAGGGGAAAATTTACATTATATGAAGCAGGCCTGCGTGTTCCACTGATTATTAACTGGCCCGGTGTAAGCAAACAAAGCACCCTTAATGAAATGACCTCAACCATTGATCTTGTACCCACGATGCTGGATGCAGCGCATATTTCTATTCCAAAAGATTTACCGGGCAAGTCATTAAAATCAATATTAAGTGGTCAAAAAAATGAACATCCAACAAAATATATTTTTGGTGAACTGGGTTGCCCTTTTCCTTTTGCATATTATCCCGGCAACAGTGTACGCAACGAACGGTATAAACTGATTCATAACCTGCTTTATGAAAGAGAAAATCCGGGTGTAAAAATTTATACAGGCCATACAATTGATGGTTTTGAAGCAGGCACCACGCAAGAGGAAATTGATGCATCAGATGTAGAGGTTAAGCAAGCTTATGCTACATGGAAGCATCCCACAGAATATGAATTATATGATCTTGCTAAAGACCCCAATGAATTCAATAATCTTTCTGATAATCCAAAATATATGTCAGTAAAAAATGAATTGATTACCGTTTTAAATAATTGGGAAACACAAACGGCAGACCCTTTTGCTGATAAAACGATGCTTGCAAAATTTACTGCAGAAGTGGACGAAGTTGAAAAAACGCATCCAGATATGGATGATGCAAAAGATAAAAACCTTATATGGAAGTATGTTGATTATTTCGCCGATTATATTAAAAAACACAAATCAAATTAAGTTCAATACAATCATTTTTAACCTATATCGCAGTATGAAAAAAATCATTATCTCCTGCCTTACCTGTTTAGTATGTTATAATGCATTGGCCAATGTAGAATTACCATCCATATTTGGAGATAATATGGTGCTGCAACAAAAATCAAAGGTTGCAATATGGGGTAAAGCAAATACCAACAAAACGATAAAGATTCTTACATCTTGGGATATGCACACTTATACTACAACATCAAACGACACCGGTTATTGGAAAACTTTTATTCAAACACCTGCAGCAGGCGGACCATATACTATTGCTTTTAACGATGGCAAAACAACAGAGCTGCATAATATTTTAATTGGTGAAGTCTGGGTTTGTTCCGGCCAGTCGAATATGGAAATGCCGATGAAAGGTTATGGCAACCAGCCTGTGCTTAATTCAAATGATATACTCGTTGAAGCCAACAATTTATCTTTGCGTTTGTTTCATGTGCAGCGGGCCGTATCAAACACACCCCAAAATAATTGTGTTGGAAGCTGGGAAGTTTCATCTCCTGAATCCGCGTCAACATTCAGTGCAGTAGGCTTTCAATTTGCCAAAAGATTACAGGAATTTTTAAAAGTACCTATTGGTATTATTGAATCCAATTGGGGTGGAACACCCATTGAAGCATGGATGAATAAAGAAAGCCTCTCTCCTTTCACCAATGTAAAAGTTCCACAGCCAAACGACACGGCTAAAGCTGACCGGCTTAAACCAACCTGTTTATTTAATGGCATGATTAACCCCATTGCAGGTTATGCTATCAAAGGTTTTTTATGGTACCAGGGCGAAACAAACGTGCCGCACCCAACAGGTTATGATGAATTGATGAAATCGATGGTGGAAGGATGGCGAAAGCTTTGGCAACAGGATAGTCTTTCATTTTATTATGTGCAAATAGCACCCTGGAATTATGGCGCAAAAAAAGATTCGGTTCCTTATTTAAGAGAAGCCCAGCAAAAGGCAGCATCAAAAATCTCATTCAGTGGTATGGCTGTAAGCATTGATAAGGGAAATGAATTCACTATACATCCGCCGGATAAAACAACTATCAGTAACCGCCTGCTGTATTGGGCTTTGGGCAACACCTATCATATAAAAGGAATTGCATACCACAGTCCGTATTATGAGAAAATAAAAACTCAAAAAGATACCATTGCCGTAAGTTTTACCAACACACCAAATGGTTTTACGTCGGATCATAAAGATATTGTTGGCTTTGAGATAGCAGGTAGCGATCATATCTTTCATCCTGCAACTGCCAAAATTGTTAAAAATACTATTGAAGTACATAGTACAAATGTGCATCAGCCTGTTGCTGTAAGATATTGCTTTACTGATTTCATTGAAGGGAATTTATATAATACAGAAGGCCTGCCTGTAGCGCCTTTCAGAACCGACGACTGGAAATAAATATTTACGGCTTATACTTTTCACGATTAATAAATGCTTGCATGACATCAAATAAAAAATACCCCTGGGTACTTGTAGGTTTATTATGGATAGTAGGTTTATTAAATTATCTCGACAGGCAAATGCTGGCTACCATGCGGCCTGCTATGCAATCATCTATTACCGAACTGCAATCAGCAGAAAACTTTGGTTACCTGATGGGTATATTTCTCTGGATATATGGATTTATGAGCCCCGTGGCAGGATTGATTGCAGATAAGTTTAGCAAGAAGTGGGTGATAACCGGCAGCCTGTTTGTTTGGTCGGCTGTTACGTTTGCAATGGGGTATGCTAAATCTTATCATGAATTATATTGGCTGCGTGCTACAATGGGTATTAGCGAAGCATTATATCTTCCAACGGCGCTTGCTTTAATAACTGAATTTCACCAGGGCAAAACAAGATCGCTTGCCGTTGGTATTCATATGACGGGCTTATATGTTGGAACAGCACTCGGTGGATTTGGCGCCACGATTGCAGCGGCGTATTCATGGCAAATTACATTTCATGTTTTTGGAATCGTTGGTATCATTTATTCATTGATACTGGTATTGTTTTTAAAAAATAAACAGCATGCAGAAGATTATATCATACCATTTAAAAAAACTATAATAAAATCATCAGGCCCCTTTGCTGCATTAAGAACGTTATTCACTAATGTTTCCTTCTGGATCATTCTTATTTATTTTGCCATACCTAGTTTGCCAAGCTGGGCCACCAAAAACTGGCTGCCAACATTACTTGCTCAAAACTTAAACATTTCTATGGCCCAGGCCGGACCTATTGCAACCATTACAATTGCCGTATCGCAATTTATTGGTGTTATAGGTGGTGGCGCATTGTCTGACTGGTGGGTGAGAAAAAATATAAGAGGACGAACATTTACCAGCGGCATTGGTTTAATACTCACTATACCTGCCCTGTTATTGTTGGGCTTTGGCAATTCCCTGGTTGGTTTTATTGCCGCCGGCTTTTGTTTTGGCGTTGGCTTTGGCATGTTTGATGGTAATAATATGCCGATACTTTGTCAGTTCATTTCATCAAAACACAGGGCTACAGCTTATGGATTGATGAATATGACAGGTGTTTTCTTCGGTGCTTTTATCACGGATGTTTTAGGAAAATCATCCGATGCAGGTAAACTCGGAAATGGCTTTGCATGGTTAGCTGTAATTGTTGCGATAGCAGTTGCTTTGTTGTTTACATTTCTGCGGCCTAAAAAAGAAGATTACGATTTTGAAAGCGGTGTTTAAGACAACTGTTTTTAATACTCATTTTCTGAGTTAGCAGGTAACTACTATGCAGTTTACTTAAGTAACACCTGTCAATCCAGGAAAAATTAAAATCTAAATCGATGCATTGCAAAAGGAAAATTATTAGCAATTATGAGCATATTAAATGCAAGAAAATAAAATTGTACTGAGAGTTTTTGCTGTTGTGAAAAATGAAAGCCTTATGTTGATCTATGCAAAAACTACCTAAAAATTTATTATGTGCAGTTTCTTATCGATACAGGCCTGCTTGGCAAAACAACCATAGCCGTTGATGGCAGCAAGTTTAAAGCGGTTAACAGCAAGCAGAATAATTACAATCAAAAAAAGATTGATAAGCACAGTGACCAATGTTGGGCGAAGTTTTATCTTGACCGGGTTATATATTAACCCCGAAAAGATAACCTACCAAAGCAGATAGCAGCATTGCAATTGTTCCCCAGATTACTATTCTCAAAATAGCTTTCTTTACAACAGAACCTCCAGTTTTTGCCGAAATTGCTCCTAAAATAACTAACGACAGAATTGTAAATCCGTATAGGAAATACTCCATATTCTTTACAGGCGAGAAAAGTGTGACTAAAAGTGGTAAAACGCCGCCGGCGGTGAAGGCTGCTCCTGATGCTATTGCAGCTTGAATTGGATTTGCTTTGCTAATTTCATTAATTCCCAACTCATCTCTGATATGGGTGCCCAATGCGTCTGCTTCAGTAAGCTCCTTTGCAACCTGGAGTGCAGTCTCTTTTTTTAAACCCCGCCTTTCGTAAATCTGAGCCAAAATGTTTAATTCAACTTCCGGCATCGCTTGCAACTCCTTTTCTTCTCTTTGTATGTCCGCCGTTTCAGTGTCAGTTTGCGAACTAACTGATACATATTCACCGGCTGCCATTGATAATGCACCGGCAACGAGCCCGGCAACAGTGGCTAATAATATTGGTTCTCTTGCTGAGCTTGCGGCTGACACACCAATGGCGAGACTTGAAATAGAAATAATACCATCGTTTGCACCCAGAACTGCAGCTCGTAGCCAATTACTTCTGTGAATAAAGTGACTATCTAAGTAATTGTCGATTGTAATCATTTTGTAAAGCAATGTCTGATAAAAAATTACGCCTTACGAGCAGAGGCTTTATGCAGGTTGGATAGAAGAAATCCGTCCATAACCGCTGCTGATTGAAAACATTTGATGAAGTTATGTACAAAAGCTGATAATTATTCGTCGGCTGGAACCGGGATTTGTAAAATTGAAATGGTGGTTGCTTTTTTCATGTGCCGATAAATGCAAGGCTTCATTGGCCGCATAAGAAAAGGGCCCATATTGGGCCATTTTTTTAGCCAGCGGGTACGACAACAAAAATCGGGATGGATAATAATAAATAACCTGATTTCGTCTTGTCATCCGGGCTTTGAAAAGGTTGATTGGTGCTGTAAACACCAAACTTCCCTCTCCGAAGTCGTAATAATTTTGCCCATATTTCATCGCCCCGTGAGGTCCATCTTGTAAGCAACTGCTTGTTCAAAACAAATATCTCAAACCATCCATTCGGGAGATTTCTCCTGCCGTCGAAATGACGTTCGAAATGGTTTATGTTTTACAGCCATCTTAAATTGGTAATCCGGATTAGTCAGCGGCCGTCATTTCGAAGGAGCATTGCAGCATGATTGTCTTTTCAACGAATCAGCTATGCGACTGAGAAATACCCGGAAATTAAGCTTGTTCAAAACATTGTAAAAGCTCAATACCAGGAACTCCGGAAGTGTACCAGGGCTTATCTTAACATCTTCCGGTTTCACAAGGCTAATTAATGAATGCACAGGTTTGTCTAAGCCAAAAGCGCTATGCAATTGGTTAATGATTCGATCTTTAAAAGATGGTGCTTGTTCTGGAATGAATGATTACTATCGAGGTTACTTAAAACGTTTTTTCTTAGTTCGAAATCATAGACTTAAAGAAGCTTACTAATAGCGGCCTTTATTAGTGGCTGCATAATTTTGTAACCGTCTATAGTAGGATGAACTCCATCATAAGTATATGCTGCCTTCAGCCCCTTTTCCGTATCTACCATTTGCGAATAAAAATCAACATATTCCAGATGGCGGGAATGCGCATACGCAGATATCCATTTGTTCAATGCAATAACGCTGTCGGCAGGTTGTAATGTGGGCTTCCATTTAAAATGATTTGCAGGTAATACAGAGCATAAAATCATTTTAATTTTATTTGCTTTTGCCAGCTCGGCCATTGACATAATATTTCCCTCAATCATTTCAAGTGTTGAAGGACCTGTGTTACCTGCGATATCGTTAATTCCGCAAAGCAAAACGACAATTTTGGGTTTTAATTCAATAACATCTTGCCTAAACCGCAATAACATTTGCGGAGTCGTTTGGCCACTTATCCCACGGTTGATATATTTGTTATCGGCAAAAAAACCGGGAGACATTTGGGCCCATGCCTCGGTGATTGAATTTCCCATATATACCACTTTTACAGTACTATCTTTTAACCTTTGATTGGCCGCCTGATAACGGCTTAAGTTAGGCCAATCCTGCGCCTTTGCTACGTTGTCACCAACAAACATCAGTATAGTAACAGACAAGATGATTTTTATATTCATTGTTAAATTCATTTTTATTGATTATCACCTTTTCACCAGGATGCTTTTGAATGCAGCCATGGCAAAGAGTTGAATTAATGATTTTAAAAGTTTAAGATTACCGATTATCAGGGCTTATCGTTTGATATCCAATTTTTTTCATCCCGATTAAACAAAACGCCATCTTTTCTTAAAATCTCTTGTAAGCTGTCTGTATTTACTATTTGTACAGGCTCTCTTTTTTTAGCTGCCATAACTGCGGCAACGCCAGCCGCCTGACCAAGTTGCATCCAGGTAACCTCAACTCTGATTGAGCAAAATCCTACATGAGAAGCGGAAACACAAACAGGTACCAACAGGTTTGTACATTCATTTTGTTTAGGAGTTATAATGCGATATGCAAGTTCGTAAGGTTTATCAACTTTAACCCAAATCCGTCCCTCATTAATGTATTGTGTTTGGGATATTGCAACTTTTTGTACGTGATGACAATCCACAAAATGCGAACCTAAAGCAATTGCATCAGGCTTTTTAGGGTTCTCAAATATGTCTTTTTGCGTTTGCACATAGCTTCCAATCATACGTCTCGCCTCGCGGACATATAGATAATAAGGAAAATTATGATTATCCTTAAACTCATCAGGAGCAAGACCATAGCGATTAACTTCGTCGTGTAAAGTTCTGGGTACTGACTGATCATGTTGTAGAAAATAAAGTAAGCCCAATGTCCAGTCCTTATGATCCTGAAATATTTGCTGCCGCTTTTTATAGTCCGCATCAGGATAATCGGTATTACCCCCAAAAAGCCCTAATGAGATGACCGCGTTTTGTTTGTTGTTAGTTTCATACTTTCCGGGAGGATAGTTCCAGGAGTACATGTCAATTATATCTGCAAGTTTTGTATCAGGCTTTTCCACAAGCAGGCGTTTTAGCGTAATGAAACGACTGGCATCGTAATGCAATGGGAATGGAAACGGCACTCTATCGGAGTTCGTAGACATCATCAACCGAAAGTTATAATTGATAATCCTCTTACTAGCTTCTCCGTTGGTTAAATTTTTCGCCTCAACAAATCCCGGAAGCAAATGTCCACTATCATCATATGGCGATACATCTATGGGCTTATCC